>JAHEGL010000379.1 GCA_024645145.1 Planktotalea sp. | reverse complement strand
TGCTCATGTCCTTGCGTGGTCAAACTGCGCGTGCCTGATGCAGTGTTGACGATATAGGCAACCGGTTTGCGTGCGGCACGCGCTGCGACCAAGTCTGCTAACATCTCTTCGCCCAGCGCGCCGCCAACGGGTTCAAGCAAAATGCGGATGTTGCCCCCACAGGCCAACCCAACCGCGAATGCATCACCGTCTGAGACGCCAAACTCCAACTCGCGCGCATCACCTTTCGTAATTGCGTCCATTGCGTCGACGATCACCGCCCCCTCGACACAACCGCCCGACACAGACCCCACAATGTCGCCCTGACCGCTGATCGCCAGCTGGCTGCCGACGCGCCGCGGAGCGCTGCCCCATGTCTCGATCACAGTGGCCAAAGCCGCCCCACGCCCAGCGCGATGCCATGCCAGCGCTTGTTCGGGGATATTGTCGAAATCAGTGTTACTCATCACGCACGGCTCCTAGTGTGGATGTCTCACATCGCTCGGCTGAGCCTGCGCGAAAACATCCGCAGGTGCAACGCATCTATGTCCAAAGATGAACTTATGTTTTTCCTAATCCTGCCTCATTTATGCGCCATCACCGCACCAAAGGACCACGACAGACGGGTCCGCTTAAGACGTGCAGGAGCAAGATATGCAGGACGTAGCCCATCTATTGGAAGAAACCCTTGCAGGACAATCTGGACAAGCTTGGCTTGGCGCGCTCGAAGAGTTGGCAGACGAAGTTGGATATTTTCAACCGCTCAGTGCAAAACACAATGCAGCTTTTGTTGATGCGGGCAAAACGCTGCTTGTCAGCTTTGAAACCTTGCAATCAGTGCAAACGATAAAAGACAAAGCCCATCCCATCGGATTTGAGATGGTGCGCAAAGAAGGCTGGTCGCTTTTGAGCTTTTTCAGCGACGGGGACACTTGGTTTCGCGACCCATCCATATATCGCTATTTTGACCGCCTGATCGATGACGGTTTTTTTGAAGATTTTGACCAAGTCATCTTTTACGGTGCTGGTTCTTGCGGATATGCCGCAAGCGCATTTTCTGTCGCCGCGCCAGGTGTGCAAGTCCTAGCGCTGAGCCCCCAAGCAACCCTTGATCCACGCGTCACCGAATGGGACGATCGGTTCAGCCGTATGCGCCGCACAAGCTTTAGTGACCGCTACGGCTATGCGCCTGACATGCTCGATGCCGCCCAGCGCGCAACTGTTATCTATGATCCCAAAGTGGAATTAGACGCGATTCACGCCGCTTTGTTCACCCGTCCAAACGTTGACAAACTGCGCATGGCTTATTTCGGCTCGATACTTGATCAACAAATGCTGCGCTTGGGCATTTTCTATCCTTTGCTCAGCGCAATCGGGGCAAGTGATCCCATCCCGTCCACGTTCCACATGCTTCACCGTGAACGTCGCAACGATCGTAACTATTTACGTGCGGTGCTCGGAGACACGGAAGACGCGAAACGCTGGGGTTTTGCGAAAACAATTTGCATGCATGCTGCCGAAACGCTGAACGCACCCCGCTTTAAGAAACGCGCAGATCAAATCGACGCCCTTCTTGAGAGAGAGCGTGCGCAAGCGTCTCAAACAGAGGGTCGCGATAACATCAATTGACGCGGGTTGTGGCGGCGCTTGTACATATAGCGCGCCCAAGCCGCGATCAGGGATCTGCGCCAACCCGCTTCTATCTCGATAACGTCGATTAACTCGGCACCTCTCGCATGGGGCAAAACGCGCAAGCTGTGCTGCCAATGCTGCACACCCATTCCGATCTCGTTCGATGTAAAGCACATGTTGTCTTCACTGAACGCCATTACTTCCATACGGTAAGGCTGCGCCGGCAAAAGGCCAAACAGCGACACTTTCACATCGACAACCTACCCTTCTTTGATGGGCCCACTTGGCAATCCCTCAAAAGTCAGCAAACTCCGCACAGCATCCTGCAAACAATCAAGATCTGTTGCGACGTACCAGACGTCGCGTGGTGGGTGATCATAAAGATGGCTCAAACGGACAGTTTGCATTTATGCACCGCGCGATGTGACACGTTCAAGGAGCGGCTTACGGGCGACACCGATGGCAGCGCCGAGGCACATAAGCACAGGATAACTCTGCACCC
>JAHEGL010000369.1 GCA_024645145.1 Planktotalea sp. | reverse complement strand
AGAGTGCTGCAGGGCAACGATGATCATCATCAGTGCAAAGGCAAACGGATAGTAATACTGAAACGGGAACTTGCGGATTATAAAATCGTCGTTGCCAGCTAAATCCGCCGCCAATTGATCAAGCCCGGGAATACCGGGCATCGCATTGATCATCCCCAAAATGACAAAGAATCCAGAAAGCCAGAACACCAGTTGTGCTGCAACGCTTTTACGGGTCTGCGCGGTGGTATCGACGTCGCTCATTCTTGGGGCCCTACCCTTTAGATACTGTAAGAGCCGCGACAGTATCGCGACTCTCGAATGCTTGTTTTAGCTTGGGTTAGACCATTAAGGCTTCGCGCAGTCAGGCACAGTCATGCCCGCTTCTTCATAGGCCGCGACCGCACCAGGATGGTATTTCACAGGAACCGCACCACATAGGCCAAAGCCAACAGATCCGACCTTTGTCGTCGCCATATAGGGCGCTTTGGTCAAGAACGTATCAACGTTGTCGATCATCGCTTTTGTCAGCGCTTTAGCAGTCTCGAAATCCATGCTTGCGTTTACGACTTCCGCGCCAACAGTCGTCGGGCTGCGCCAGATGCCATCTTCGCTGACGATTGTCAGACCCTCAACGGGTGCGACATCAGCCAGATCAAACGAAATCCCTGCCGTGCCTGGGCTTTTGATATATTTCTGCATGGCTTCGCCTTCCCAAATGTCTTTCGGGATCGACCACAACGTCATGTCACCCGCGGAGAGCGAGCGTGTGATACGACCGTCAGGAAATGTGACCGGTAGCATCATTGCATCTGCAGACCCATCTGTGATGGTCTTTGGCATCTGGCCCCAGTTGACCTGAATACCTTTGTAGTCTTTGCCATCTTCCACACCGCTCACAAGCTGCAAAATGCCACGGTCATTGGTCAACGCCGCGCCACGTGGAGGGCCGTTCAGGATTGTTTTGCCAGCGACATCGCCCCAACCTTTTACGCTTGAGCTGTTATAGGCATAAAGACCGAAACCACCGTAGTTAAACGTGTAAAGCGCTTGAACGTTGCCGACCAACTCGGCTCCCTTTTCTTTGCCAAGTTTGGCGTAAGGACCAGCGCCTTTTGACATAAGGAAAGTCAGAATAAGAGGTGCGCCAGAGACGTCTGTTTTGCCCTCAGCCACGTTTTGCAGCGAATTGGTCAAAGTTTGACTGTCCGCAACCTGCATATCTGCGATGCCCGCACTCGCTGCGATTTCAGCCAAGGTGGTTGTTGACGTAAACGGAACCGTTGCGGGTGGTCCTGTTTCAGCCGTAAGCAAAGTCTGTGCAGATGCTGTGCTGGCGAGCAGGCCAAAGGCTAGTCCCGCGCTTGTGAGTGTTTTGATCATGATATCCTCCCGATTGATCAAGTTTTTCGTTGTTTCAGCCGCCCCTATTGTTGGGACTGGCTAGTGCCCTGTTGGGCCTTCCGCGAAATCCGGCGCAGAGGCCGGCGGTTTCACATCATCTTCATTCCAGTATCCAATGAGTACGCCGAACTTGTCTTCAAGTCCAACCATTTGTTCTGCACGTTGCTCGGACACGGTTTCGCGCTGGCGATATTGCAATGACCAATCGGCCAAAGCGTAGTGCATTTTCCGGCGCGCGTCCTCATGGTCATCTGAGCGGCCCAAATCGTGGAACTCATCAGGATCATTGACCAAATCAAACAGCATCGGCGGATAGCCGGGCGCGTGGATGTATTTCCACTCGGCATTGGCGATCATATAGACGCGGCAATCCAGCGGTTCACGACCAGTCTTGGGGCTGAACGGCTGCATAAAGTAGTCGTATTCGCTGATCACATACTCGCGCCAAGCGGTTGGTTCTTGGCCTTCCAAGAGCGGCAAAAGCGAGTGCCCATCGATGATGTGACGAGGTACACCGCCGCCAGCGTAATCAATAAATGTGGGAAGCAAATCAATCGCTTCGACCATTTTATCCTGCACCGTGCCACGCGTCGCATCGCAACGTGAATCAGGGTCAGCAATAATTAGCGGCACTTTAACCGACGGATTATGGAAGAAATCCTTATCTCCCATCCAGTGATCGCCAAAGTAATCCCCGTGATCCGACGTGAAGACAACCATCGTGTTGTCCAGCAGCTCAC
>JAHEGL010000358.1 GCA_024645145.1 Planktotalea sp. | reverse complement strand
CGTTGGGAATGACGTTAACGAACAAAGGTCATCATTTTAACAGCGATAGTCTTTATAAGCGGTTCACACCCGCAGGGCCGGATCATGCACAGGTCGCGGCGAGTGCTGGAATGGCCGACTACATCGACACACTGGCGGCGCATCATGGTTTTGCTGGAGGCGCTTCTGAGAAGTGCGCTGGCGTGCATGATTTAATACGCGCGCATGAAGAAGTGTTGTTACAGCCGCTGCTAGATTACGCGTCCTCAAAGAATTCCGTACGGCTAATTGGCCCTGCGCAGGCGGCTTCGCGGGCTCCGACCGTTGCGTTGGCTTCACAAGAAAACGCTGAAGATCTGGCTGAGAAATTGGTCAAACATGGCATTATGGCTGGCGGCGGTGATTTTTATGCGCAGCGTCCTTTGGGTGCGATGGGCGTGGATCTGAGCAAAGGGGTGTTGCGTTTGAGCTTTACCCACTACACGTCCAAGGGTGAAATTGATCAGCTTTTGAATGCGTTGGATGATATTCTTTGATCTGATAGCCGGTCTCTCGCGTAGATTAATAAAAGAATAAAACCGGGGGCTCGGGTGAGCACACAAAAACCTATACTGGTTTGGTTCCGGCGTGACTTGCGCGTCTCAGATCATCCAGCGTTGCACGCGGCCGCCCAAAGTGGCGCGCCTGTTATCGCAGTTTTCATCAAAGACGACCAAGTGGAGCGGCTTGGCGCTGCTCCTAAATGGCGACTTGGAAAAGCGTTAAACGTTTTTGAGAAAACATTGAATGATTTGAACATCCAGCTGGTTCTACGCAGTGGACCTGCTCTGGAAGTGCTTCAAGTCCTGATCAAGCAAACAGATGCACAAGCTGTTTATTGGTCGCGCCTGTATGATCCCTCAAGCGTTGCACGAGACACAGACGTGAAGTCCAGCTTGCGGGCTCAGAACGTTGAAGCGCGTAGTTTCGGCGGTCATCTGATGTTTGAACCTTGGAGCGTGGAAACTAAAACTCGCGGGATGTACAAGGTTTACACGCCATTCTGGAAATCCGTTAAAGATCGTGAGGTCGAGGTGCCATTGCCAGCACTGTCGCAGATAGCAAAATCGGAAGTTGTCGAAAGTGACACCTTGCAAGAGTGGGCCCTTGGCGCAGGAATGCGACGCGGTGGTGCGATTGTTGAGCGCCATGCGCAAGTGGGCGAACGCGCAGCGCAGGATCGTCTCGCAGAGTTCATTGACAATGATGTCGCAGACTATGTGCAAATGCGCGATATCCCCGCAACGCGTGGCACCTCTGGCTTGAGCGAAAATCTTTCGCTTGGTGAAATTTCTCCGCACCAGTGTTGGCACGCTGGGATGCGTGCGTTGAATGAAGGCAGCGCAGATGCAGAAGTTTTTTTGAAAGAGCTGGTCTGGCGCGAATTTGCCTACCATCTGATGCATCACACACCGCATATCCTTGATAGCAATTGGAAGCCTGATTGGGACAAGTTCAAATGGAACAAGGATGCGTCGCACCCTGATGTGATCGCTTGGAAACAAGGGCGCACAGGGATCGAATTTGTTGATGCTGCAATGCGCGAAATGTATGTAACGGGTAAGATGCACAATCGCGGGCGCATGATCGTGGCGAGCTATCTGACCAAGCACCTTCTGACACATTGGAAAGTTGGGCAGGCGTGGTTTGATGAGTGCCTGACGGATTGGGACCCGGCTAGCAATGCGATGGGTTGGCAATGGGCGGCGGGGTCCGGGCCTGACGCGTCACCCTATTTCCGTGTTTTCAATCCTGTGACCCAACTTGATAAGTTTGATCGCGATCGTGGCTATGTGCGTGCATGGATTGCGGAAGGTCACGGAAACCCTTCAGAAACGGCGCTCAGTTTCTTTGATGCGATCCCTGAAAGTTGGTCTTTGACCCCTGATGCGTCATATCCGCAGCCTATCGTTGACGCTGCGACAGGACGCCAGCGCGCGCTTGATGCCTATCAAGCCCGAGGGTTTTAGGGCTACATGTACAATAACACGGGCTACCTCTATGAAAAGACGTACCGATTCACCGATTGGGGGGTGATATGATCTTAACAACCACTGACGGCCAAAAGGGCCTTCCGCGCTATTTTTCACAGGTGTTCGCGATGTCGAAC
>JAHEGL010000349.1 GCA_024645145.1 Planktotalea sp. | reverse complement strand
TACCAGAGCCATTACGCCCCACCAAAGCGACCCGATCATTCGGTTGAACAACCAAATCAAGGGCCTCAAAAACAGGATCACCGCCAAAAGTAAGCGAGATATCGGAGAGCTGAAGAAGGGGTGCGCGTGCCATACCTGCCAGCTACGCAAGGCCACCATAAAGGTCAACGCCCGTCTGCGCCTCTCTTTGCTTCATTTTTCCAAATAAACTCCCCGCGGAGCGTCCTGCCCTAACCGACAACAGCCCGCAAAAGCCGTTTACGCACGTCCGGTATCTTGCTGACTTCGACGCCCGTGAACACATGCATGGTGTTCATCTTTGGATCAATCACCGCATGATCACTGACCCAGCCACCCATCATAAGATAGGTCCGCAGAAGCGACGGCATGGCACGTACAGGCCCGCGCACCGTTGTCAAAATCGTATCAAAACAAAATACATCATTGGATTTTTTCTTTGGACGAAGATGATCCGGCCCAAGATTCTTTTTGGCCAAAACAGCAAAGCTGTTCAAATACGGACTCGGATCAGTTCCGGCAAATGAGGAACAGCCAAACATCAATTTTACATCATGCGTATCCACAAATGCTGTCATTGCTCCCCAAGCAATCCGCACCACATCAGGATTAGTTTTGACTTCGCGGCCTATGCAAAAGCGACCCATTTCGACCAAAAGCCCGTCATATTTCTGCAAGGCAGACAAATCATAGAACTGCGCGGAATAGCTCTGCCCGACCTCAGCGGCGGGCAACAAGAGCATTCGAAAACAACACCGCACGTCGCCGGTTTCGACATCTTCCACCAAGATATGCGTTGAAAGGGCATCCAAAGCGTCGCGATCATCACAGCCGAACGCGCGCGCGCGCAAGGACTGCGCAGCCTCGATATCTTTTGCCAAACGGCTTTGTCGCGCCCGATATCGCCCTTTTGCAAAGACGACTGTCATGGGCGCTCTCGCGTACGCCAGCCACCACGACGTCGCGGCTTTTGCGATGCGGCCAATCCTTCACGCAACACCTCTGTCATAGGATGCCCTTCAGCGCCGTGACGCTCTAGCAAAACAGGCAAGGCAACGGCGCTGTCGCCTTCCAAATTCAAGGCCCAGTCGAGAAAGATGCTGCGGCATTCGCCAAGCGATATACCATCGATCTTATAGCTTTCAGCGATCAATCCTTTTGGATCCAAAGCATCGCCTTTAAGTGCGCGCATGATCAGCTCTCCTCAAACACTGTCAAAACCGCGCGCAACGCATCCGCTGCGCCTTGTGCCGTTTCAGAAACACCTGCGCGCAAATTTTCCAAGCTGTCAAACGCTGTTTCACGCAATAAAAACGCAAGCCCGCCTTGGCCGATGATATCCGGCATTTGATCATCATCAATTACTTTTTCACTTAGCAGTTTCGTTGAAAGCTGCATTTGCCAAAACAACCTATAACTACGCTGTAAAGCGACAATTTGAGCAGTGTCTATCCAACCGAGCGCAACACTTTGCTCCAATCCGATCTCAATGTCTCGCGCGTCACAGCCCGCGATAAGCAAGCCCGCCTGCCCGATCAACTCGATGTCTTGCAAACGGCCGCCCCCGAGTTTGCCATTCCAAAACGACGCCTGCTTTGCCGCCTGGATGCGGGCCCGCATTGTTGCGACTTCACTCAGAACCATTTCAGGCGCGCGCGCGCGCGACACGATCTCTCGGCGCAGGTTTTCGACATCCGCGCCCAATGACGGCTCACCGGCAATCACGCGCGCGCGGGTCAACGCCAGATGTTCCCACAGCCAAGCTTTGTTTCTTTGATAGTCCTGAAAACTTTGCCAAGAGGTTGCGACAGGTCCCTGTGTGCCGGATGGACGCAGACGCATATCCACCTCGTATAGACGACCTTGCGACATAGGTGCCGTAATCGCCGTAACCATCGCTTGTGTCAGACGTGCATAATACTGACGTACAGGCAGCGGGCGTTTGCCCTCAGACATCTCAACGCCATTGGCATCATAGATAATAATCAGATCAAGATCAGAGGTCGCATTCAAGCGCCCGGCCCCAAGGGAACCCATCCCAACAATGACAGCCCCGCGTCCTGGCATAGGCCCGTGCTTTTGCGCAAAATGTTGCGCCACAATAGGCCAGAGCGCGT
>JAHEGL010000343.1 GCA_024645145.1 Planktotalea sp. | reverse complement strand
ATAATCGCAATATTGCGAAGGTCCATTTGGGTCTGCCTTTAACTGAGTTGCGCCCCCGTTATAGGGACGCCGCTCAAAAGGCCAGTGAAATAGCGCCGCACCCTTAATAGAGCGCGGTACGTGGCTTTTTCTTGCCAATAAACCCAGACTACGCGGGCAAATAGATGTTGAACCGCTCGCGAATAGCACTGTCCAACGCTGCATCGAATCTTGCGGCAGATCGCGTTGCCAAAATCTCTTCTTTTCTGGCTTTGGCTTTTTCAAGCAACACAGGCTTACCCAGCTCAACCCATTCTTTGGGCGATGTGCGATCCCCATAAGTTGGATAAACGTGATCCATCTGCATCCGTCCGAGCGTTTGTTCTGTGCCCAGATAATGCCCCGGACCTCCCATGCAGACCTCAGCCATTTGATCCAACGCTAGGGTTTCATCGTCGACCTCAATCCCGCGTACGCAACGCATTGCTTGGCCAATAAGATCATCACTTAGGATCAAGCTTTCATGGCAGAACCCCAAAAGCGATGAATGCATTCCGGCTGCTTCATACACCATGTTTAAACCCGCAAGTCCGCCCATGACGTTGGAGCACATCTGTTCCCAGCCCGCTTGCATATCAGGCATCTTGGAATCTGATGCGCCACCAGCCGCACCGCCCGGAATGCCGTAGAACGCGTGCATTTGTGCGCAGCCAGCGGACAACAACGCTTGTTCGCCAGAGCCAACGGACATCGCGCCAGTGCGCAGATCAAGTCCGAATGGCCATGTACCAAAGATCGCAGGATGCCCGGGTTTGATCGCATTTACATAGACCAACCCAGCCAAGCATTCCGCGCAGGCTTGGGTGATCGCGCCTGCAATCGTCGAGGGTGCCGTCGCGCCAGCCATGCCCGCTGACAAAAGCAAGACAGGTATGCCGCCCTCAACGCAGGCTTCCATAACTTGGCAAGATTCGGTCGCGAATTTCATCGGAGGAACAACAAAGCAGTTTGAGTTCGACATGAAAGGACGCTCTAACCATTTGTCTTTGCCACCCGCGATTTGATGGAGCATTTCGACGGCATGAGGCACGATGCTTGCCTCGGAAAATGAAATACCAACGTGTTTTGTTGTGCCGCTCATGCAGGCATAAATCGCGTTCAGCTCGCCTTCCATCGTATCCAGAATGTCACGTGCAACCATTGGGCGCTGGACGAAATTGATGTTATCCAAAACATCACAAATACGCGCGGCATCATGCAAGTCTTGCAGTGTGCTCTCGCGATACTCGTTGCCTTCGACATTCACCAAATGCACGGCAGCACCGGCTGTGCCGTAGTGGACCCGTTGCCCTGTTAGATCGAGATCATTCAACCCATCGCGGCTGAAAAGGGTCACATCGCGATTGGCTTTCGCCAATGCATCCTCAACCAAAGCGCGCGGGAAACGGATACGCCCGTCATCGCCTAAAATCGCGCCTGCATTTGTTAAAATTTCAACGCCAGATGCAGGCGCATCGGCAAGGCCAATCGTCTCTAGCGCAGTCAGGGCAGCTTGGTGGATTTTCTCGACATCAATGTCGCTGAGGGGTTTGTATTTTCCACCCTCCATACCCGCGCGAATAGGGCGCATGTGATCGGGCAATTTGTTGGAACGTGCTTCGCGGCGCGCAGAGCGGCCACCGGTACGACTAGCGCGGCGGGATGGGGATTGATCATTCATAATGTAGACTTTCGAAACGGACTAAGGAAAGGGTTTAAGCTTCCCTCAGGGCCGCCCGCGCGCAGCACGTCCGCGGCGCGCACCAATCGTCACACGTGTCAATGTGAGCTTCCAAATCGAGCTAATCAAACGCCTACTCCCTACGTTCTAAAGACGAGTTGAGAGCGATTTTTAAGCGTCTGCTACGCTAAATGCGACGAAAGGTCGTTTTCAGACCTTACCACTTACCGCTTGCACCGCCGCCGCCAGAAGAGCCGCCACCAAAGCTTGAGCTTTTTGAAGAGCTGACTCGACTGATCGTGTAGGGAACCACTGAGCGATAAGAGCAATTTGAGCATTGCGTAATCATATCGCCATCGCCAGTCGAGGTTTTGGTGGCTTTGTTTTTGACATGACGTGTGCGGTTCAAGTGGCGCGTACCACATTCGGGGCATTTCT
>JAHEGL010000337.1 GCA_024645145.1 Planktotalea sp. | reverse complement strand
ACAAATTGCTCGGATTAGTAAAAAACCTGTTCCATCAGTCAAGCGTGTTCATCACATTGAAAAATTGAAGTTTCACCGCCTCTGCGTCAACGCGCATTAAAACATCTGTGTTGGCACGCGTCTCGTGAGCAAGCAGCGTTGCGCCTGAGGTCTCGCCAAGACAAGACACCGCAATAGGCACTGCGCGTGTTTCAAACAAATGCGGGTGCGTGCACGCAATTACGGCCGCTGGATCATGCAAGGAGCATCCATCGTGCTTACCAACAGTTGTGTAGAAATGCAGATAAAAGCGACTCATTTCATTGATTAAACCGCCCAAACGAGGGGCTTTTGCCTCAAGTCGGTTGAAATCCTCGGCTGTGCACAAAATGCGGTGGGTCACATCTAAGCCCACCATGACAATTTTTGCACCAGATGCAAAAACGCGTTCTGCGGCATGGGGATCATGATAGATATTTGCTTCTGCGTGTGGGGTGATGTTGCCACCTTCCTCTAGTGATCCCCCCATGAGCACGATACGCGCGACGTTGTTCGCAAACTCTGGATCCAGATCGAGCGCCTCTGCAATGTTCGTAAGCGGCCCTATGGGACAGATGACCAACTCGCCTTTGTGTTCGCGCGCCATGCGCACAAGAAAGGCTGCGGCAGATTCGTCGCGCATTCTAACGTGCGGTGTTTCAGCGGCGATTGTGCCGAAACCTTCATCACCATGCACGTTGTGCGACGGTGGAAACGCGGGCAGGGCGCGTGGCTTTGCTGCACCTTGTGCGACGGGCACCTTGTTCAAGCCAGCCCATTCCAGCAAGCGCAACGCATTGCGTGTTGCTTGTTCAGTTGTGACATTTCCAAAAATTGACGTCAGCCCGATAAGATCGATGTCTGGTGCGCCCGCAGCATAAAAAATTGCCATAGCGTCATCGATGCCGGGATCTGTGTCGATGATGAGTTTGATGGGTTGGGTCATATCACGCATCCATTGCTTCAAGCATATGCTGAGGGTTTAAGGTGATAGGTACAATGGGCATTTTGCGCGCAGCCGCATTAAGTTGGTGAGCGGTCTGGCAGAACCAATCTAAGTTGCGTCTTGGATTTTATATAACGCTTTTCGCAGGATAGAGCGTTGCAGAATGAAAAACTGACGTTAGTCTTGCCATCGGGAGACTCAATGGACGCGACAGTATTGAATTACGAAATGATGACGGTGCTTGGCTTGCTGGCATTTACCGTATTCTTGTTCGTTTCCGAGATCATACGGAACGACCTTGCCGCAATCTTGGTCATGGTTATTTTGGGCGTGCTGAGCACCTTGCCCGGATTGAGCAATCTCGCTGATCGCAGTGAGCTGTTTTCTGGTTTTTCGTCAAATGCCGTTGTTTCCATTATAGCGGTCATGATCATTGGGGCGGGGTTGGACAAAACCGGCCTCATGTCGAAAGTTGCGGCCCTGATTTTGAAACGCGGTGGCACGACTGAAGGTCGCATCATTCCTATTGTGTCTGGCACCGTTGGGGTGATCAGCTCTTTTATGCAAAACGTTGGCGCGGCTGCATTATTTCTGCCTGTCATCAGTCGCATTTCCGCGCGTACAGAGATTCCGATGAGCCGGTTGGCGATGCCCATGGGATTTTGCGCTATTCTTGGTGGCACAATTACGATGGTCGGCTCTTCGCCGTTGATTTTGCTGAATGATTTGCTGATGTCTGCAAATAGCGCATTGCCTGCTGGGCAACAGATGGAGCCGTTTAGCCTGTTTTCGGTGACGCCGGTTGGCATCATGCTGGTGCTGACGGGCGTGCTTTACTTCATGTTGTTTGGGCGTTGGATCTTGCCCGGTCAACGCGGACGAGGGGCAGATGCGGGCGCGGCGCGGTCTATGCAAACATTTGTGGAGAGCACATATGGGCTGCGTGCAGATTTGTTTGAGGTGCGTGTTCCGAAAGGTTCCATTCTGATCGGTCAGACGCTTTCGGATATTATGGTGGCGCACCATCTTTATATTCTAGGGACCTCGTACAAAGGACACAAAGTCATTGCGCCAATGGCGGATACGCTGATTGAAGCGCCTGCGCGATTGGCGATTTTAGGCTTGCGCCGTGTGCTTGAGGATGAGTTTGCCGAGCCATATGGTCTTGAAATTT
>JAHEGL010000336.1 GCA_024645145.1 Planktotalea sp. | reverse complement strand
TTCTTTTGCATCGCGGCATCTTTGGCGGCGACATAGCCTAGCGTTACATCGGAGTGCCCCGCGAGCAATTTGGTCACCGAGTGAATAACCACATCAGCCCCATTTTCAAACGGGAGATAACCACGCGGTGTCGTAAAGGTATTGTCGACCATAAGGATCAAGCCGCGTTCACGGCAAAGTTCTGCGATGCCCTGCATATCTGCAATCCGTAGCGTCGGGTTCGACACAACTTCGATTAAGACCGCTTTTGTGTTGGGGCGGATAGCTTTCGCGAAAGCCGTCGCATCGGTTGGATCGGCAAGTGATGTTTCAATACCAAAGCGCGGCAGGTCTTCGTTCATCAACCTCAAAGATCGGCCATAAAGCTGATCGCCACCAATCAGATGATCACCTGCGCTTAATATGCCCGCCAAAGCCGCAAAGACCGCTGACATACCAGAGGACGTTACGATCCCTCCGCTCACCCCTTCAAGCGAATCGATACGTTGCGCTAAAACGGAGGCATTGGGATGGCCTTCACGGGCATAGGTGAAACCCTGTTCGCGCCCCTCATATTGCGCGTCCAACTCGTCTGGTGTGGTCGAGGCAAAGGCAACAGCCGTGCTCAATGGTGTTACAATCGGGCGGCTTATGCTTTGTGGTGCGCCGACTGGACGGATCAGCGTTTCTTTAGAATTGCGCATAGTTTAAAGAGCTTTCAGGTTGTCGCGAAAGTTGCGCATATTGTCTTGATAATGGAGTGCTGATGCCCGCAGCCCTTGGATGCCTTGTTCGTCTAACTGGCGCACAACTTTGCCCGGCGCGCCCATGACAAGCGACCCATCGGGAATGACTTTGCCCTCCGTAATCAAGGCGCCTGCCCCGATCAGACAATTCTCACCAATCACGGCACCGTTTAGCACAGTTGCCCCCATGCCGATCAGGGAATTATCCCCAATGGTGCACCCATGGAGCATGACTTTGTGCCCGATTGTGCAGCCTTTCCCAACCGTTAGTGGATAACCGCGATCTACATGCATGACCGTGTTTTCCTGAACATTTGTTCCTGCGCCGATGTGAATAATTTCGTGATCTGCACGAAGGGTCGAACAAAACCAAACAGAACTGCCCGCCTCCATAACCACTTGGCCAATGACATTTGCATCATCTGCAATCCAAGTGTCGCTGTGTACAGTCGGGTGTTTGTTACCCAAGGCATATAGGGTCATTTCAAATCCTCGAATTGGCTTTGCAAAGCGCGCACATGCTCTGTGAGGTCAGGCTGTTGCGAGCGGCGCAAGCGCGTGGCGGTGATGATCGTCTTAAGCTGCTCTTCCGTTTGATCAAGATCGTCGTTGATCAGGACAAAATCATAGCCATCCCAATGGGAAATTTCGTCCCAGCTTTTGGACATGCGTCTCTCAATAATCTCTTCGCTATCTTTGGCACGGCTCACAAGTCGGCGATGAAGCTCTGTTATTGAAGGTGGCAAAAGAAAAATCGAAAGGGTGTTTTGACCCAACGATGAATTTCGGATTTGCTGCGCACCTTGCCAATCGATATCAAAAAGCACGTCTTGCCCAGCGTTGATCGCGGCTTCGACAGGACCTTTGGGCGAGCCATAAAAGTTCCCAAAAACATGCGCATGTTCAAGCATCTCACCTTCAATCACGGCGTTTTTGAATTTGGCTTCGTCCGTAAAATGATAATCTTGCCCATCGACTTCCCCGTCGCGCGGGGCCCGAGTTGTTGCGGATACGGAAAAGCGCACGGAATCGTCCCATGTCCGCAAACGCCCTGCCAGCGTGGATTTACCGGCCCCTGAGGGGGACGACAGGATCATCAGTAATCCACGCCGGTCTTTGCTTTGGTGATCCACACTCATGCACGTTTACTCCACATTTTGCACCTGCTCGCGCATTTGATCGATCAGGACTTTTAACGCCAGTCCGATTTCAGTCAGCTTGGCGTTTTGTGCTTTGGAACACAGCGTATTGGCTTCACGATTGAACTCTTGGCACAGAAAATCAAGCTTGCGTCCGACGGGGATGCCGCTGGCGAGCAAGTCGCGCGCAGCGCTGACATGAGAGTAAAGGCGATCAATTTCCTCAGTGACGTCGGACTTCACAGCAAGCACAGCTATCTCTTGAGCAATGCGGGC
>JAHEGL010000333.1 GCA_024645145.1 Planktotalea sp. | reverse complement strand
CTCAATATCTTGCGCGGCTGGCAATTCCTTCCAAGCAATCGGTACATCCGCCGGATCGATAGACCGCAACACATCGCGCGAGCCGACCAAGGCGGCCACCGCATCGCCTGTATAACGGGTTTCTGCTTCGGCAAAGACGGGTTGGTCTTCGAAGCCTGGAATAACACCAAAGCTGTTTTCGCCCTGCACATCTGCGGCCGTCAAAACAGCAGATAACCCAAGAGAATGGGCATATCCGTCCAGATTTCCCAGGGCGAACGAGGCCCTTGGAAAAGGTGAACGAATGACCAGCACCTCAAGGCATCCCGGGGGCGCAACATCGTCGCCATATTCCACCTGCGCCAAAATCTTGTCGGTGCCATCCAGATGTTGGATCGCCTCCCCCACCTGCCCTGTGGCTTCGACGGCAACAGCGGGCACATTCCTCACGGCATCAATGATCTTGCGATAACCGGTACAGCGGCATAACACGCCACCTAGCGCATCCATCACCTGCACTTCGCTTGGCTCAGGCACGTCGCGCAGCAGGGCCACAGCCGAAACCATCATGCCCGGCGTACAGATCCCACATTGTGACGCGCCGTGATCCAAAAAGCTCTGCATCAAACGCGCAGCGATCGGATCTGACGCATGAAGCCCCTGAACGGTTTCCACCTTACGCCCTGCCGCCTGATGCGCCGGGGTCAGACAAGCGCATACAGGCGCGCCATCAAGCAGAACCGTGCAGGCACCACAATCGCCTGCATCGCACCCGATCTTGACGTCTCTTTGCCCAAGGCCTTCCCGCAGCAAATCTGACAGGCGCTGGCCTGGAAACGGATCCGCCGCCTGCGCTTCGCCATTGACCCAAACCTCTAAGGCAGCCTTTTTCGCTTGTATATTCATCGCCGGCTCGCCCCCATCACAGCGCGCTGAATTTGTTCCTGGACCGCCGCCAGGCGGTAAGTGCCTGATCCGCGCACGTCATCAATTGGGGACAGGGGGGCAAGGTGTTCTGCTTTAACAACCACATCCTGCGGCGTCTTCCCTTTCAAATCCTCTTCCAACGCGTACAGCCGTTGAGAGACTGCTGAACAAGATCCGACAGCGATGCGCACATCCTCAATGCGCCCATCCTGACCAAGGAGCACATTGGCGGCGGTCATGGTGATTGAGATGACCAGATAGCGCCGCGATCCAAGCTTTTCAAAAGCAGACCCCATGCTGATCGGCGACGGCGGAATAAGGACGGCTGAGACCAGCTCATCCGGCTTCAGGACCGTTTGGCGCACGCCTGTGATGAATTCGTTCAAGGGCAGAACACGCGTGCCGGTGTCTTGGCTACAAAGTTCGACCTTCGCATCCAGTGCCAGCAAAGGCGGCACACCATCCGCCGCCGGTGAAGCGTTGCAAATATTGCCTGCAATTGTCCCGGCATTCTGGATTTGAATGCCGCCCACTTTGCGGGCGGCCTGTTTCAATGCGTCAAAAGCTGCCGGTAGGTCAGCGTTTACAATATCCGACCAAGTTGCAGCAGCCCCTAATCGGACATCTTGCTCATCTTGCGAGATCTCTTTGAACCCGCAAATACGAGACACATCCATGAATTCAGACGGGCAGAACCCCGATTTGAGCGAGGGATAAACATCAGTGCCCCCCGCAATCACCTTTGGATTGCTATTCTTGAGCACCAAAAGCGCTTCTTCTAGATCCAAGGGTTGAGAGTACATCTAGCACCAGAGTCATCGTTCGTTTGCATGCTAACGATATTGGAGCGGATGCTTCTCTGTCAATTGTTTTGTTGGGTTAATATGTTGCGGTGGTTGGCTCGCGGCATAGATCTACCTCAGAAAAAGGACGTTCTCCTTTGTGCGACACCAATCTAACAGCGCGCCTGACGCGACAGGTGGTAAGCTCGATGTAAAAATTGGATGGGACATAGATGATTGGGTCGCAACTCCAACAGCTTTTAGGCTGGAAAAAACTAACTCACCGAACCTTTAAAAAATGTGAGAGCGGAATGACTGGCAACTGAAGCGTTCGAATTTTTGACGCCCTAACCCCTTATTACGCAGTCATCGGAAAGAATGTTTCTCCAGATAAGCTCTTTAGCTTTGCTTTCACCTTCTATGGCAGAGGTAAGAATCTCTTCAATCTCTGCATGGGCAC
>JAHEGL010000325.1 GCA_024645145.1 Planktotalea sp. | reverse complement strand
CAAACAAGCGGCTGCGGGTGTTGATATTGTTAGTGATGGTGAAACCTCTAAGATCAGCTATGCCACATACGTCAAAGATCGCTACACTGGTTTCGACGGCGATAGCCCCCGAAATGCACCAGCCGATCTGAAAAAATTTCCGACCTTTCTTAAACGCTTGTCGGATGATGGCGGAACACCTCAATACGCCCGCCCTATGTGTGTTGGAGAGGTGAAATCCAAAGGCCAAGGCGAGTTGGAAAAAGACATCACCAACCTGAAGGCTGGCATGGCGGAACATAGCATTGAGCGAGGCTTCATGAACGCCGCGAGCCCCGGTGTTATTTCACTGTTTTTGCAAAATGATTTCTACGCAACCCGCGAAGAATACCTCGCAGCTTTAGCCGACGCAATGCGTGAAGAATATCGCACGATTGTCGACAGCGGCCTTGATTTGCAACTGGATTGCCCCGACCTCGCGCTGTCCCGTCACATGCTATTTAACGACCTCTCTGATGACGAATTTCTCAAGATCGCGGGCACCCACGTCGAAGCCCTCAACCACGCATTGGAAGGCATCGATCCATCCCGCGTAAGGGTTCATATTTGTTGGGGAAATTACGAAGGACCGCACGTCTGCGATATCCCCATGTCCAAGATGTTCGACACGTTGATGTCGGTTGGAGCAAACAAGCTACTCTTTGAGACCAGCAATCCCCGTCACGGTCACGAATGGGCCGTCTTTCGCGACAGAAAAGCAGACATTCCCGCAGACAAAATCCTGGTTCCTGGCGTCGTCGACACCACAACCAATTTCGTTGAACATCCCGACCTTGTACAGGAGCGTATCGAACGTTTCATTGGCATTGTTGGCCATGACCGCGTGATCGCTGGATCAGATTGTGGATTTGGAACCTTCGCTGGTTTCGGTGCCGTCGATCCCGAAATCGCCTATGCGAAACTTGCCGCGCTGTCAGCAGGAGCCGCACAAGTCAAATGACCCTTGTTCTATTGCCCGGAATGATGTGCGACGGGCGGCTGTTCCAACAGATGCCGCCCCACACCTGCGCTGCTATTTCGCAACATGATACCGTTCAGGCACTGGCCGCTGACGTGCTCCAGAATACCCCCAAGACTTTCGCCTTAGGGGGGCTATCGATGGGCGGCATTGTCGCAATGGAGGTTATACGTCAGGCTCCTGAACGCATTACGCGCTTATGTCTTTTGGACACCAACTGTGAAGCCGAAACCGAGCACATCAAGGCGATGCGCCAGCCTCAAATTGACAAGGCTCTGGCAGGACAACTGGACAGCGTCATGAAAGACGAAATGAAACCAAATTACCTTGCCCAAGGCCCACACCATGCTGATGTTTTGGACCTTTGCATGGAGATGGCGTTAGACTTAGGCCCAGACGTGTTCGCACGCCAATCCGCTGCTTTGCGTGACCGTCCCGATCAGAAGCAAACTCTTAAAAGTTGGGACAAACCTACGCTGATCTTGACCGGAGCAGAAGATCGGCTTTGTCCCTTGCATCGCCACGAATTGATGGCCGAACTGATGCCACAAGCAACCTTAACCATCATAGAACACGCCGGTCACCTCCCCACACTAGAACGCCCCACTGAAACCCGTGCCGCGCTAGAGCGTTGGCTAGAGGAGTAATTCAAATGCAACCTTCACTACATCAGCTCCTGAGCTCGGTCGACACCCCAACGGTCTGCAACGCCATCGAGGTCGCACAGGGCAAGCGCGGCTTTAACGCATTTACGCGAGGCACGATGTTGATAAACGAACCGGCGAGCGTCATCGTCGGCTACGCAAGCACCGCAAAGATCGCCGCTGTCGCCCCATCATTAGAACCACCTGAAACCGTGCGCGCACGCCGCATGGCCTATTACAAACAAATGTCTGAGGCACCGCATCCTGCAATCTGTGTGATTGAGGACGAAGATTTTCCAAATGCAATCGGTGCTTTCTGGGGTGAAGTGAATTCGACGATTCATAAGGGATTTGGCCTCGCAGGTACGCTGACAAACGGTGTTATGCGGGACTTGGGTGACATGGCACCGGATTATCCGGTCGTGGCTGGATCAATCGGCCCGAGCCATGGCTTTGTTCACGTTACAGAACTTGATACTCCGGTTCAGGTTTTTGGGCTAACGGTCAACTC
>JAHEGL010000316.1 GCA_024645145.1 Planktotalea sp. | reverse complement strand
TGTGTGCCAAACGTCATCGTGCCAAGGCAGAGCTCTGGCACCATGATGCCAGTACGGCCAAGTGGGTTCATCTTCATAGGATAAGTCCTTGTTCATAAGGAATGTTACTTGCGCCGCACGCGCGGGATTCCGGTTTTACTCAGGTCATACTCTGCCTCTGGATGAGGTGGCATACCATCGGTGCGCTCCCAAAACGAAAAGCTGCCTAAGCGGATGAAAAGAGGAATGGTCAGTATCAAGCCCACGACAAAACCACCAGCATGCGCCCAGTAGGCGACGCCGCCCAGATCAGGGTCAGAGATCACGCCATTGCCGACTTGCAGCAAGAACCAAAGACCCAGCATGATCCACGCGGGGATCGGGAATATTTTGAAGAATACGATTAATATCAGCAAGATATCCACTTTCGCTTTTGGGAAAAGCAAAAGATATCCCCCCATCACGCCTGCGATTGCACCAGACGCACCGATGGTGACGACTTGGGAGGCAGGTTCCACCACCCACTGCGCTAGTGCTGCGAAAACACCGCTTGCCAAATAGAACAGAAGAAACGGGATGTGACCCATTTCGTCTTCCATATTGTCGCCAAATATCCACAAAAACAGCATGTTACCAGCGATGTGCATAAAGCCACCATGCAAAAACTGCGAGGTGACGAGGCTGTAATAATCCTGCCCTGCAGAAATTTGCGCAGGCACCATGCCCCATTCATAAAAGAACAGGTTCAGCGCACGCCCTTCCCCAAGACTAAGGTTGAATGCGAGAAAAATTAACACGTTAATAACAAGCAACGTGTAGGTGATATAGGGCCGACGGCCAGACGGGTTGTGATCGCGAATAGGTAGCATTTGGGCAGGCTGATGTTTGCCCGCCCAAACGTCAAGAGCGCTTAAGCATCTGGTGCACTTTCTGCAAGCAATGCCGCATTGCCACCCGCGGCGGTGGTATCGACGCAAAGATGTTGTTCCTCAATCACGTAGCCCGCATTTGGCATTCCGCTAAGTAAAGGCAGGATCGCACCGTCACGTTTGGCAAGGGCTTGGGCATATGCCCGTTTTGACGCGACATCACCCCAGAAGAGAATGCCGGAAATGCCGTCAATCTCGACCAGAGTTTCTGGTGCGAGCACACCTTGAGCCACAATGGCACGCCCACCAAGAGCAACAACCGCCTCTTTTTGCGCGGTTGCTGCCTGCGCACCCGGCCCCATGCAAAGGATTGGCGCGCGTGCGTGACGGCTGAGCTGGTTCAATTCCCCAGTCGGACCCGGCAAGATATCTTTTGTCAAAGCGGCAACGCTGTTTTCGCTTTTGGTTGCTGCACTCAGTGTGTCAGTCGCCATATCTGTACCAAATGCGCCATCACTTTGCAGCGCATCCACTTTGCGGAAACGCGACAGATATAGCGGCCCACCTGCTTTTGGACCTGTGCCGGAAAGGCCAGAGCCACCAAAGGGTTGCGAGCCAACGATGGCGCCAATCTGGTTGCGGTTCACATAGATGTTGCCAGCTTTGATACGCTCGGACACGTGCTGCACACGATCATCAATACGGGTTTGCAGACCAAATGTCAGGCCGTACCCAGTGTCGTTGATATCATTGATCACCTGATCCAAATCTCCTGCCTTGAAGCGCGCGATGTGCAGGATGGGGCCAAAGACTTCGCGCTCTAGATTAGCGATTCCGTTGACGGAGACGAGCGCAGGCGGAACGAAATATCCTGTTTCACACGGGTCAAGCTCGTATAAAACGCGCCCTGCCTCGCGCGCCTGTGCGACATAGTCCACAATTTGGCTTTGCGCCTCTTGGTCGATCAATGGGCCAACGTCGGTTTTCAAATCCCATGGTGCGGCGAGGCACAGTTCTTTCATCGCGCCGATCAGCATTTCTTGCACAGTGTCGGCGACATCTTCTTGGACATAAAGGCAACGCAACGCCGAGCAGCGTTGACCCGCAGATTGAAACGCGCTTTCGACGATTGCGGTCACCGCTTGCTCTGGCAAAGCGGTGCTGTCGACTATCATTGCGTTAAGGCCGCCTGTTTCCGCCAACAAAGGTGCGTCCGGCGCGAGGTGTTTGGCCATGCTTGCGCGGATCAACTTTGCCGTTTCAGTTGAACCCGTAAATGCAACACCCCCGACACGCGGGTCAGAGGTT
>JAHEGL010000311.1 GCA_024645145.1 Planktotalea sp. | reverse complement strand
TTGTGCATCCCTACAATGACCCTCGTGTGATCGCCGGGCAGGGGACTTGCGCAAAAGAATTCATGGAACAGACCGACGGTTTGGACATTGCGATGGCACCAATCGGTGGCGGTGGGATGGTCTCTGGAACATGTTTGACCTTGTCGCACCTTGCGCCTGAGGTTCAGATTATTGCGGCAGAACCTGAGCAAGCAGATGATGCGATGCGCAGTTTCCAGGCGGGGTATATCATCGCAGACGATGCGCCTAAAACGATTGCCGATGGCTTGTTGGTGCCCCTGAAAGAGCGAACTTGGCATTTCGTAAGCAACCACGTCACGGACATTCTAACTGCCTCTGAAGAAGAGATCATCGATGCGATGAAGCTGACATGGAAGCATTTGAGAATTGTGATGGAGGCCAGTTCTGCTGTGCCACTGGCAACGATGTTGAAAAACAAAGAGCGGTTCGCGGGCAAGCGGGTTGGCATTATTATTACGGGTGGGAATGTCGATCTCGACAAACTGCCATGGACACTGAACTAAGGAGAGCTGTGATGAAAGATATCGATTTTGACACGCTAGAAGTTGGCTATGACGTTCCGGCAATTCCGGGCATGGATGAGGCGGATATTCAAACACCTGCGCTCGTTCTTGATCTGGATGCGTTAGAGCGCAACATCAAAAAGATGGGCGATTATGCCAAAGCGCACGGCATGCGTCACCGCGTACATGGCAAAATGCACAAGTCTGTGGATGTCGCGAAGCTGCAAGAAAGTCTGGGTGGCGCGTGTGGTGTTTGCTGTCAGAAGGTGTCTGAAGCGGAAGTGTTCGCACGCGGTGGCATCAAAGACGTGATGGTGTCCAACCAAGTGACAGATCTGGCCAAGATTGATCGTTTGGCACGTATGCCAAAGCACGGTGCGCGCGTTTTGTGCTGTGTGGATGATCCTGCGAATGTCGCCAACTTGTCCGCCGCGGCTGTAAAGCATGGCACGCAAATCGAAGCCTTGGTTGAGATTGATTGCGGCGCAGGTCGCTGTGGCGTGATAACGACCGAAGCGGTCGTGAGCATTGCCAAGATGATTGATGCCGCTGACGGTCTGAAGTTTGCGGGCATTCAAGCCTATCAAGGCGCGATGCAGCATCTTGATTCATACGAAGAACGCTCTAACAAGACAGGTGTTGCGATTGGCATGGTAGAGGACGCTTTGGCTGGTTTGAAAGCCGAAGGTCTTGAGTGCGATATCGTTGGCGGCGGTGGTACGGGTTCGTATTACTTTGAGAGCAATTCCGGCGCGTTCAACGAACTACAGTGTGGATCCTACGCGTTTATGGATGCGGACTATGGCCGTATTCTGGACAAGGACGGAAAGCGCATTGATGAGGGCGAGTGGGAGAACGCGTTGTTCATTCTGACAACTGTGATGAGCCATTCCAAAGTGGACAAAGCGATTGTGGATGCTGGTCTGAAGGCGCAGTCGGTAGATAGTGGATTGCCCACGATTTTCGGCCGTGATGATGTGACCTATATGAAATGCTCTGACGAGCATGGCGTTGTGGGTGACCCGGACGGTGTATTGAACGTCAACGACAAGCTGAAATTGGTTCCAGGTCACTGTGATCCGACATGTAACGTACATGATTGGTATGTCGGTGTGCGCGGTGGCAAGGTAGAAGTTGTTTGGCCAGTGTCTGCGCGCGGCAAGGCCTATTGATTTCGAATTGCTAAAGCAATCCGACTGTTGCGAGGGGCTAGCCCCTCGCGCTCTCCAGGATATTTATAGAAAGAGGAAGCGCATATGTGGATCGTACCGGAGCGTGAGATTGCGGATTTGTTGACGCGGGATGCTTCGTTCGAAGCGGTTGAAAAAGTTTTTGCGGCTATGGCAGCGGGCGATGCATACAACTTTCCCGTCATTCGTGAAGCTATCGGGCATGAAGATGCGCTTTATGGTTTTAAGGGTGGCTTTGATGGAGTGGGCGGAACGCTTGGCCTAAAGGCTGGCGGCTATTGGCCCCATAACCTCGAGAAGCGCGGGATCATCAATCACCAATCCACTGTCTTTCTGTTTGACCCTGACACCGGCAAAGTGGCTGCGATTGTCGGCGGCAACTATCTGACGGCGCTTCGCACGGCTGCTGCGTCATCTGTGTCAATCAAGCATCTTGCGCGCAAAG
>JAHEGL010000309.1 GCA_024645145.1 Planktotalea sp. | reverse complement strand
GGCCTGTTGGGAAAGGAACGCTAAATCCCCACGCCTACGATAAACCCGTCATGACAAAGCTCTGGGAGATTTCGGAAGAAGCGACCGGCATGCGTTGGACGTTTTCAGGCTAAGCTGGCAATCCCAAAGCGACCCGCTTGAGTCACGTCGCACCTTGCAGCGCTGCCTTAGCTGATTTATCCCCGTTCTAAAGCATTTCGGGAGCCCTTCATGACCAAGTTCGACAAAAGTAAATTGCCCAGCCGCCATGTGACCGAGGGCCCTGCCCGCGCGCCGCATCGGTCTTACTACTATGCGATGGGAATGTCAGAGACGGAAATCCACCAACCCCTCGTTGGTGTCGCAACGTGCTGGAATGAAGCAGCGCCGTGCAACATCTCTTTAAACCGTCAGGCGCAAGCCGCAAAGATGGGCGTCAAAGCAGCTGAAGGTACGCCGCGCGAATTTACGACAATCACCGTCACAGACGGCATTGCGATGGGCCATGAGGGCATGCGCTCTTCCCTTGCATCACGCGAAGCGATTGCCGACACGGTCGAACTTACCATGCGCGGGCACTGCTATGACGCCCTTGTGGGTCTTGCCGGCTGCGATAAATCCCTTCCCGGCATGATGATGGCGATGATCCGTTTGAACGTGCCCTCCGTGTTTGTGTATGGCGGTTCTATCCTACCCGGTCGCGCACCTGAGGGTGCGAAGGTCCCAGATGCCTACGTTGATCGCGATTTGACCGTACAGGACATGTTCGAAGCAGTCGGTCAGCAGCAAAACGGCACCATGTCAGAAGCAGAACTTGAGATTCTCGAGCGTGTTGCCTGCCCGTCAGCAGGTGCTTGTGGCGGTCAATTCACAGCCAATACCATGGCCTGCGTTTCTGAGGCGATTGGCCTTGGTCTATTGAACTCCTCAGGTGCGCCTGCACCATTCGAAAGCCGTGACGAGTATTCCAAAGCCTCCGGCATGGCAGTGATGAACCTGATCGAAAAGAACATCCGCGCGCGCGACATCTGTACACGCGAAGCTTTCGAGAACGCAGCGCGCATTGTTGCCTGCACAGGCGGCTCCACGAACGCAGGTTTGCACCTGCCAGCAATGGCCCATGAAGCCGGAATTGATTTCTATCTTGAGGACGTCTGTGACATCTTCCGTGACACGCCTTACTTTGTCGATCTCAAGCCTGGCGGCCAGTACGTTGCAAAAGACCTCTATGAAGCGGGGGGCGTTCCTGTTGTTCTCAATGAGTTGCGTCGCGCTGGCTTGCTGCATGAAGATTGCATGACCGCGACCAGCTATTCCATCGGCGAAGAACTCGACAAGCACACGCTCAAGGCCGATGGCCGCGTTGTGTATCCTGTTGAGACACCCATCACCAAAACAGGTGGCGTTGTAGGCCTTAAGGGCAACCTTGCCCCTGAAGGTGCAATTGTGAAGGTTGCGGGCATGGCGGCACAGCATCAGCGCTTTGTCGGCCCTGCGCGTATCTTTGAATGCGAACAAGACGCGTTCGAAGCTGTTCAAAATCGTACCTATAGCGAAGGCGACGTGTTCGTGATCCGCAACGAAGGTCCAGCTGGTGGTCCGGGTATGCGCGAGATGTTGGCGACAACTGCTGCGCTTTCCGGTCAAGGCATGGGTCTTAAAGTGGCTTTGATCACCGATGGCCGCTTCTCAGGTGCGACACGCGGCTTCTGCGTTGGTCACGTTGGGCCGGAGGCTGCGCATGGCGGACCAATCGCATTGCTCAAGCAAGGTGACATCATCACGCTCGACGCCGTTGAAGGTACTCTGGACGTCGATGTGTCTGACGAAGACATGGCCGCGCGCCGTGCTGAGTGGAAAGGCCCACGTCAGACGATCTATGCATCCGGTGCACTCTGGAAATATGCTGACCAAGTTGGTGAAATTTACAAAGGCGCGGTCACGCATCCGGGCGGTAAGGCAGAAAAGCATGAGTATTGGGATCTGTGATCTCACCATTGGCCAAGCCCGTCGTTTGGGCTTGGCTTTGGTATGTTGCGCATCGTTAAGTGCATGTGTGGGTGGCGAAGGTTTTTCCTTTGCACCCAATGGCGCTGCTGCGCCTGAAAGCTCTCAAGCTGATAGAGCCTATGCGAAATCTACACAGGTCACCTTGGCGCGCGGGGCCGTTAAGGTCAAAG
>JAHEGL010000297.1 GCA_024645145.1 Planktotalea sp. | reverse complement strand
GCCGTTGCTATCTTATCGCCCTCAAGCGTGAGGCTCACTGCACAGCCAACAACAGCGATGTCCATCTCGGTGCGTGGAATAAAGCGAAGGTAAGCATCCCCAGAAGACGCCCCTCGAGCAGGAATGATCACCGCAGAAATAATATCGCCTTTGGCAAGAGTTGTTTTGCCTGGACCTGCAGGGATATCGATCACATCGACAGTGCGCACACCGTTTGGGCCGGTGATTTCCACCTGTGCCCCTGCCGCAACCAACCCCGGCACACTATCGGCAGCAGGTGATCCATTGCAAAGGTTCCCTGCTAGGGTCGCACGCCCTTGAACTTGGGTCGAGCCCACGAGCTCCATCCCCTCGACAACGCCGGGCCAATCGGCCACCAACTCGGCACAATCGCCAAGGCTTGCCCCCGAAACCGCAGCGCCAATCCGCCAAGAACCATCTGCCTGACAGGTGATATCCCCCACGCCCGCGATCCCTTTAATATCAATCAAATCATCTGGCTCAACGATACCAGCGCGCAGCTGAACCAAAACATCTGTTCCACCTGCCAAATACCTCGTAGTGCCTGTGCATTTGGATGCGATCGCTGATGCTTCCGCAAATGTTGAAGGTTTGTAATATTTCATAGGCCCATACCTTTTAAATGGATTTTAAATAGAAACGACCCGAATACACAGGTATCCGGGTCGATCCATAAAAATACTGACTTACTGATTGAACAATGAAAAGAGTTTCTTTTCGTCCATCAGAGACGACAAGTCTGCATCAGGAGGAGCAATGTCAGAACATTTTGGCGTGATGCCTTGAGTACTATCGGCATACACATAAGGAACAACGCCGAGTGGTTCATCAAACTCGATTCCATTGTGCGCGGCTAGAGCTTGACGCAATGCAAAGCGCACGTCGGCTGTAGAACCATCAACCGCCAGGTATTTCCAAGCTGTGCCTGCTTCCACGGCCGCATTGTACATACAGTTCAATTCGTTGCTTGTCGCAATTGTAGCGATTGCAGGAACGCGCACGCCCGCCTGTTGGAACGCTTTGATTGTTGCTAACGAAGTCACGCCATAGTCGGAGGCAATCGCATCAATCGTATCACCGTATTTTGCAATCAGACCTGCTGCCGCTTTTTGCGCATCCGCTGGGTTCCAGTTCATCGCAATAAAGTTTTCATCGAGAAGGTTCAAACCTGGATAGTTCTTAAGCCCATCCATGAAACCTTTTTGGAAAGACGCAGAGGACGCAGCACCCGCTGGACCACCAGACATCAAAACGTTACCTTTCCCTTCAAGAGCGACATTCAACCAATCTGCGTATTGGCGACCAACCGCCTCGGAGTCTTGGTAAGGGTTCACGGCATAATCAACACCTGGAGTGCCAGATAGCACACCAAAATACGGGACCATGGTCGTGCCATTGCCGTTTGCGTTGCGATATGTTGGGATTGCCGCATCACCAAAGTCAGTGAACGCTAGGATGATTTCGTACCCTTGTGTCGCAAAGCCGTTGATTGCAGCGGCATAAGCTTGCTGATCACCGCCTGCGTCAACGTGATCTGTAACCGTGACGTTGCTACACTTGGAACCTTCGTCCTGAAGCTCTGCGTATGTGATTTTACGCCATGTATCGCCGCCCCAGCCATCGACCAAAGCAACACGGATAGGATCTGTGCCACAAAGCGGCGTAATATCCGCCCCTTGGTCGACGCGAACTGGTCCATCAGCAAGAGCAACAGAGCCCATCAGAGCCGCAACCGCACAAGTAGACGCGAAAAAAGTGTTACCTTTGATATTAGTTTGTTTGGTCATGATTTCCTCCCTTGACCTTACTTTAAAGAATGACGCCCGCTTTTACGGGTCATCACAACTCCAAACGCTTTATGCTGCGGATCTGATCAAATCCGACGCTTTTTCAGCGATCATAATGGTTGGTGCGTTTGTGTTCCCGCTTGTCAAAGTTGGCATGATTGACGCATCAACCACGCGCAAACCATCCAATCCACGCACGCGAAGTTCATCGTCCACAACTGCCATCTCGTCGTGGCCCATCTTACAGGTACCCACTGGGTGATAGACGCTGTTACAGTCCTCTTTGATATATTCGTCTAATTCGTCGTCAGATTGCTTATCGATGCCGGGAAGATACTCGTCTCCACGGATCGCATC
>JAHEGL010000295.1 GCA_024645145.1 Planktotalea sp. | reverse complement strand
CGGGGAGGGTTTCTTGATCAAAAAGTCCAGCGTTGTCCATGTTCTTGCCCTTTGCGAGCACTGTTGCTTCGCTCTTGAGAAGTTAGCTTTGGGCTTGTCTTTTTCCAGTGTGTTTTAAAAGCATTTGAATCAGCGCCGATCGTTTGTTGCACAACAGTATTGGTCGCAAAAATACAATCCAGTGTCGTTTTTCGCTCGCACCTCTTAGCGTTTCATGTACCTTTGTTGCCAGCCTTTTTCCGCACTCGGAGAAAAAAATCCACAGGGAGCTATAAAAAGAAAAAAATCGTAACTGGCGCAGCAACAGCTGTCGCTCTTACATTCGGTGCGAACGCAGCAATGGCTGATGGTCACGCCAGCGGCGACGTATCTATCACACAAATGGACTGGGCATTTTCCGCGGTTGTAGCGGCTGTGTCCAAGTTCTTGATGGAGCAGGGCTATGGCTGCTCCGTGCAGGTTGTTCCATCCTCCACAGTTCCAGCGCTGACATCTTTGGCGGAGACAGGCGAGCCTGACATTCTGACAGAAGTCTGGGCGAACTCCACGCCATCCTATGAGCCACTGCTTGCGGATGGCAAATTGGTTGAGCTGGGCAATGTTCTGTCCGATGGCGGCGTTGAAGCATGGTGGATTCCTGCGTACCTTGCGGAGAGCAACCCAGAGCTGACAACTTGGGAAGGCATCATGGCCAACCCGGCAGCCGTTGGCGGCAAGTTCCACGACTGCCCATCGGGCTGGGCGTGCGACATCATCAACAACAACCTGAAAGCGGCGAACATTGAAGGGTCCGGCCTTGAGCGCTTCCAGCACGGTTCTGGTGAAACACTGCAGACGTCTATCGCTGCGGCATACGACGAAAAAGCACCTTGGTTCGGCTACTACTGGGCACCAACAGCTGTTTTGGGCAAGTACCCAATGGTTCAGGTAAAGGTTCCTGAGTACAACGCAGACGCACACGCATGTAACGGTGACGTCGACTGCGCGACACCTGGGTTCTCTGCATATCCCATCGGACGTGCCCAAAGCTGGGTGGTGGCAGGTCGCGCAAGAGATGTTTTTGTTGCCCGATAGGATCGGATCGTAAAAGAGCAGCTGACCCAGAAGCGCTTCATCTAAGGACACCGGCGCGAAGTCAGCATCGCTTAGCGGCGCTGGCAAAGGGTCGGCCAAAAGCGATGTTGTCGTTAGCAGCAAAGAGGCAAATGTTACACGCATTTTCATAGCGTTAACCCTAAGCGAGTGCTGCGCGATCAACAATAGATTTGGTACGGTTTGGCGCGCTTATTCAGACCACACGACACGAAATCCATGATGCGTCGTCGCGCTGTCCGGTGACGTGCCTGAGCGGGCTGCGATGCGGTAGCGAAAGCAATACGATGCATGGCACAGGAAAGAGCCGCCTTTAGAAAGTTTGAACCCTTTCATGTGCGCCAATCGCCCACGCACATCTTTCTTGAGCGATTTGATTTTGTAGCTTTCTGATGTCCATTCCCAAACATTGCCAACGAGGTTATAGAGACCGATGTTATTTGGCTCATACGATTTTGCTGGAGCAGTGGTGAGATATCCATCACGCGCAGTGTTGGTTTCTGGGAAGCGCCCTTGCCAGATATTGCAAGGAAAATGGTCCGTGTCATTGGGAAGCGTGTTGCCCCACGGAAATTTCACATCTCCCAGTCCGCCCCGTGCGGCGTGTTCCCATTCTGCTTCTGTCGGCAAGCGCCCACCAACCCAATCGCAATAGGCACGTGCATCGTTCCAAGAAATTTGCACCACGGGATGGTCTGCGTGCCATGCTTCATTTTGCGTGTTGGGCCCGTTGATATCACGCCAGTTTGCCCCATCCACACGTCGCCACCACTGCGCTTCCGGGACAGCTTGGGTCATGCCAAGAGCCTCAGGAACTTGCGCCCAAAAGACAAACGACCAACCTATTTGCTCTGCCTCTGTGACATAGCCAGTGGCATCGACAAAAGTTTTGAACTCAGCGTTGGTGACGGTTGTGGCGCTGATCCGAAAGGGTTTTATGCGGGTCTTGCGCAGGGGTGCTTCGCCATCGTTTGCAATTCCGGCGAGCGTGGTTCCCAATAGACCTTTCCCACCCGCTATCGCGATGGCGGCCGCTTTGCATCTGTCCAACGCTTCTGGGTTCAGCTTGATCTG
>JAHEGL010000294.1 GCA_024645145.1 Planktotalea sp. | reverse complement strand
CTTTGGTCACGGACGGTCGTATGTCGGGCGCATCAGGCAAAGTGCCGTCGTGCATTCACGTCAGCCCAGAAGCCGCTGCAGGCGGTCCGCTGTCACGCATTCAGGACGGCGACCTAATTCGTGTCGATGCTGTCAAAGGTACACTTGAATGTCTCACAAAAGGTGCGCTGGACCGCGCGCCTGTGACGCCAGACCTAAGCCACAACGGCAACGGTGTTGGCCGCGAATTGTTTGATGTCTTCCGCCAGACTGTTGGCACCGCCGATACTGGCGCAGGCGTCGTCGTATAAGGAACGCATGATATGATCACTCCACAACAAGCCAGCGCAAGCGCCTTGGAAATCTGCCAACTCGCGCCCATCGTACCTGTGTTGGTTGTCGAAGATGCCTCTATCGCGCAGGACTTGGCGCGCGCGCTGGTCGCTGGTGGCTTGCCCGCCTTGGAAGTCACGCTGCGCACTGATGCGGCGCTCGACGTCATCAGCGAAATGGCAAAGGTCGAGGGTGGCGTTGTCGGTGCAGGGACATTGCTCACACCTGAAGATGTCACTGCAGCAGGTGCCGCTGGTGCAAAGTTTGGTGTTTCGCCCGGAGCAACGGACATCCTGCTCGATGCCTGCGAAGCCGCTGACCTACCCTTACTACCTGGTGCGGCGACCGCCTCTGAAGCGATGCGTTTGCTGGAGCGCGGCTACACTGTCCAAAAGTTCTTCCCTGCAGAAGCATCAGGCGGCGCGGCGGCACTCAAGGCCATTGGCTCACCTATTCCACAAATCCGCTTTTGCCCGACAGGCGGCGTAAGCCCGAAGAACGCGAATGACTACCTGAGCTTGCCAAACACCGTGTGTGCAGGCGGTAGCTGGGTCTGTCCGAAAGACCTGATCGATGCGCGCGATTGGGCTGGGATCGAAGCACTTGCGAAAGCGGCTTCAACGCTTAGCGTGTAACAAAAAGAGGGAGTTCGACATGCGCAAAATCATCTGGATGTCGGACCCTCACTTCCAACACAGCGGCACTTACAAGGGGCATGATCCACGTGTGCTGCTGGAACGCGCGATTGAGCACGTGAACACCCATCACGCTGATGCTGATTTCGCAATCCTTTCTGGTGATCTAATGGGGGATGAGCTGGAGCAAGATTACGCAGACCTCGCGCTCTATCTCTCAAAGTCCAAAGTACCAATTCACTCAATGATGGGCAATCATGATGACCGTGCGCTCTTGCGCATACATCTTAGCGTACCGACCAGTGCTATGGGGGACTTCGTTCAATATACCATTGAGGGCGCAGATGAGACGATCATCTGTCTTGATACCAATAAAGAAAACGCGCTGTCTGGTGCCATGTGCCAGACGCGGCTTAATTGGTTGTCCGACACGCTTGCGCGAACCGCTGACAAACCCGCCTATATTTTCATGCATCATCCACCGCTTGCGCTGCATCTGCCACCGTTTGATGACAGTAATCTGGAAGACAGCGATGCGTTTTTTGACGTGATCAGCGCGCATAACAACGTGAAGCATCTGTTCATGGGCCACGTTCACCGCGCGACGACGGGCACCATCAAGGGCATCCCCTTCGCGAGTATGAATGCGCTGTCGTTTCAATCGCCACCGCCGCGTCCCAAATGGGACTGGGACAGTTTCAATCCCGCGCGTGAAGCGCCGCAATACGGCGTGTTGCACATCCAAGCGGACTGCGTTGTGCTGCAATACACCCAGTTCTGCGAATTTGGTGTTGGCTATACTGGCTAGGCTTGCGTTTCTCCCAATCGCAGCTTGAATACCGCATATATCAACAACAACACGCAAGCCCCCGACGCCAACACAAACGGCGCACGCAAAGCGGCTTCGCGTCCCATGTTATTCTCTAAGAGTGCTACGATAGCGCCGCCTGCTAGTGCGCCAAGCGGCATGGAGCCCCATCCGAAAAAGCGATAAATGCTGTTCACACGCCCCAAAAGCGCGCTTGGGATCCGCCGTTGACGCCAAGAAACAGTGATCACATTCCATAACATCGTCCCTGCCATAACGATGAACAGCGCCAAGGGCATCACAAAGACCTGATTGCTGACCCCAATGCTGCCATAACCAACAACCCAAGCCGCGATGGAAAGATAGAGACACATCTGCACCCCAAACATCTGCGTCAAACGCGGCGCGAACA
>JAHEGL010000290.1 GCA_024645145.1 Planktotalea sp. | reverse complement strand
GTCTGCCCCATCTGGCGTGTTACTCGAAAAAGAAGTCATGGGCGAGGAAGTCAACATCCGCGACATGTCCGGCGATCGCACGTTGATCCGGTTTGGCACGGGCGATGAAGTGACGGTTCAGGCCGGCGAGCAAGGTGTTCGCTTCTTGCTGATTTCAGGCGCGCCAATTGAAGAGCCCGTCGCGTGGCACGGGCCGATCGTGATGAATACCGAAGATGAATTACGCCAAGCCGTGCGTGAGTTGCGCAACGGCACATTCATCAAACCCGCACATTAAAATAAACGAGCCAAGCGCGCCGCGACCCCTACTGTTTTTTTCCAGCAACCACGCGGCGCGCTTGTACAGGTATGCGTTTTTCGATCTAACGGACGCATGTTTCGCACCACCACACTTGCCTTCGCAACAGCCGCCCTAAGCATGATTGCAGGCTGCACAGATATTCCGCAATTGGAACAATCGGTCTCGGCGCGCGCCCAAGCCGCCCCCTACCCCGCGCTGATCTCTCTCGAAAGTATCATCGCCTCAGCAACAGACGATGAGGCCGGTAAAGCCGCGGCTGACTATCTTGCCAAAAGGTCATCGTCCCTGCGCGCCAAATCAGCACGGCTGAGCGGCGATGTGATTACTCCGGATGACCAGTCCCACCTTACGGGCGGCACCGCCAGAAACTAAGCAAAAACAAAGCCCGAAACTACCGGACAGAACCGCGTTAGCGCAAACCACGGCGCCTGTCTGCTTTGGCGCGTTGCAAGCCTGTTGCGCCTGCGATAACAGGGACAAAAGTGTTCACTAATCAGCGCATTCGCGATGCGCGCGGAGATCTTATAATGACAACGACCCTCCCCCCACTTCGTCTCGGAATTGCCGGCTTGGGAACGGTTGGTATTGGTGTTGTGAAAATCATTCAACAGCACGCGGATTTGCTTGCCGCTCGTAGTGGTCGAGCGGTGCAAATTACTGCTGTTTCTGCACGCTCAAAAGGCAAAGACCGCGGCGCGCCTCTTGATGGCTATGCGTGGGAAGACGATCCTGTTGCTTTGGCAAAACGTGATGATGTCGATGTGTTTGTCGAGGTCATGGGCGGCTCAGAAGGCCCCGCGAAAGATGCAACCGAGGCCGCAATTACTGCTGGCAAAGACGTTGTCACCGCCAATAAGGCGCTTCTAGCTATTCACGGACAGTCACTTGCCTTAGCAGCAGAAACCGCAGGCCGTGTTATCCGTTTTGAGGCTGCTGTCGCCGGCGGTATTCCCGTTGTAAAGTCACTGATGGAAGGTCTTGCAGGCAACGCGATGGGCCGCGTGATGGGCGTGATGAACGGCACGTGCAACTATATCCTGACGCAAATGGAAGCGACCGGCCAAGGGTATGAGGCGCTTTTTGCCGAAGCTGACAAACTGGGCTACCTCGAGGCAGATCCGAACTTGGACGTGGGCGGCATCGATGCAGGTCATAAGCTTGCCCTGCTGGTATCCATTGCATTTGGGACGCAGGTAGATTTCGACGGTGTTGAGCTTGAAGGCATCCAACGCGTCAGCCTTGATGACATTACCCGTGCCGGTGAGATGGGCTTTAAGATCAAATTGCTTGGCGTCGCACAGATGTCTGACCGCGGCTTGGTCCAGCGGATGACACCTTGCTTGGTCCCAGCAACATCGCCGCTTGGCCAGCTTCAGGGCGGCACCAACATGGTGGTTCTGGAAGGCGACAGCGTTGAACAGATCGTGCTGCGCGGCCCGGGTGCGGGCGAAGGCCCCACGGCTAGTGCGGTTATGTCAGACGTGATGGATATTGCCCGCGGCATTCGCATCAGCACATTCGGCCAACCTGCAAAAACACTGACAAGCGCGCCGCGCGCCCAAGCAAGCACTGTAACGCCATATTATTTGCGCCTGCATCTAAAAGACAAACCAGGTGCGCTGGCCAAAGTGGCCGCCGTCTTGGGTGATCATGGCATCAGCATTGATCGCATGCGCCAAATTGATCACGAAGGCACAAGTGCGCCGGTTATCATCGTCACACATAACACGACCCGCGCCGCCCTTGATGAAGCACTTGCGGCGTTTGGAACAACCGGTGTTGTCGATGATGCACCTGTCGCCCTGCGCATCGAAAACGTCTAACCCGCTACACGAATACTTCCCTTAAGAAAGCCAAGAACATGACCGCACCC
>JAHEGL010000286.1 GCA_024645145.1 Planktotalea sp. | reverse complement strand
AGATGAGCGAAGTCGATAACTTCAAAGTCGAGCGCGGTTTCTTCAAACTGTCGCTGATGTATCTCTTCCTGCATTTCGGTGCGATCTTGGTCGAGGCGGTCATGCAGCGCTTCGGTGTAGGGGGCTGGTAATGGCGCTTGGTAAGCAACATGAAATCCACACCCGCCGCTATGGTCGCAACGTTGGTGTGGGCCTTCTGCTCGCAGGGTTTATCGCTATTATTTTCGGCCTTACGGTCGTAAAGGTTACGCGCGGTGACTACGAACCCCCGCGTGGGGAGGTGCAAGAATAATGTCAGATCAAAATTCGACTCCGCGCCAACCTATGGATCCTAAGAAAAAGACAGTGCTCCAAGCAGCTTCGCTTGTTGTCTTTATGGGCGCTTTGGCTTGGGCTTCGGTTCCGTTTTACGATTGGTTTTGTCGTGTCACAGGCTTTGGCGGCGTGACCAACACATCCGACACCGGCAGCGATGAAATTCTAGACCAAACGATCACCGTGCGATTCGATGCTTCGAAAGAACGCGGCATGCCTTGGGAGTTCAAACCCATGGTTCGCGAGATAGAAATGCGGATTGGTGAGACAGGTCTTGTTTTCTACGAGGCCTATAATCCAACTGACAAACCAGTTGCTGGTCAGGCGAGCTACAATGTAGCCCCATATCAAGCTGGCTATTTCTTCAATAAAATCGCATGTTTCTGCTTTGAAGAGCAGGTCTTGCAACCTGGCGAGCGTGTTGAGATGCCCGTCACATTTTACGTCGATCCAGAGATTGTCACGGACCGCGACGCAAAATATACCCAAGAGATAACGCTTTCATATACTTTCTATGAAATCGATCTGCCCGAGGACGTCCAACAGGCCGCACTTGAGCAACCCGCAGACACGAATAACAACTAAGCCTATCCGACGAGGGACCCATGGCACACGCAAAAAATCACGACTATCACATTCTCAACCCCTCGCTCTGGCCCTTGCTGGCCTCAGTTGGTGCATTCTCCATGCTCTTTGGTGCAGTGCTTTGGATGCACGACAGTGGGCCTTGGCTCTTCCTGATTGGCCTCGCAGCGGTACTCTATGTCATGTATGGCTGGTGGGCAGAAGTTGTCGACGAAAGCCATGTGGGTGACCACACGCCCGTCGTGCGTATTGGTCTGCGCTATGGCTTTATCATGTTCATCATGTCCGAAGTCATGTTTTTCGCAGCTTGGTTCTGGAGCTTCTTCAAGCACGCGATGTACCCGATGGGGCCACAGTCGCCTGCGGTGGACGGTATTTGGCCACCAGCGGGTATTGAGACGTTCGATCCATGGCATCTGCCTTTGATCAACACGTTGATTTTGCTTTGCTCCGGTGCAGCTGCTACTTGGGCGCACCACGCTCTCGCGCATGAAAACAACCGCAAAGACATGAAGAACGGTCTTATCCTTGCCGTTGCGCTTGGTTTGATCTTCACAGTCTTTCAGGTCTACGAGTATAGCCACGCATCCTTTGGCTTCGCTGGCAACATCTACGGAGCGAACTTCTTCATGGCGACGGGCTTTCACGGCTTTCACGTTGTGATTGGTACGATCTTCTTGTTTGTCTGCTTGTTGCGTCTACAGCGCGGTCACTTTACGCAAGAGAAGCACATCGGTTTTGAGGCTGCGGCTTGGTACTGGCACTTCGTTGACGTGGTCTGGCTCTTCTTGTTTGCCGCTGTCTACGTTTGGGGCGGCTAGGCCACTTTGATTGCAGCACTTTGCGGCTTGAAATCCCAAGTGCAAAACGACAAAAGCAAAGGCGCAGGAAATATCATTTCTGCGCCTTTTTCATTTGACGGAATTCGATGACGCGCATGCGCACTCCACTGCTCTTCTCTCTGCTTTTTGGCCTGCTCGGTGCGGCGATCCTCATTTGGCTCGGCGTCTGGCAATTGCAGCGCCTTGAGTGGAAACAAGATATCCTGTCCAACATTGAACGCCGGATTGCTGCTGACCCTGTCGCGCTGCCGGAACAACCAGATCCCGCAGCAGATCGCTTCTTGCCTGTGGTCGCCGCTGGCACAGTATTGGGCGAAGAAATTCACGTTCTTGTGTCACAAAAGAATATCGGCGCGGGCTACCGTGTAATCGCTGTGTTTGAAACGGATACAGGTCGCCGTATTTTGCTGGATCGTGGGTTTATCAAGGTTGATCAGAA
>JAHEGL010000074.1 GCA_024645145.1 Planktotalea sp. | reverse complement strand
CCCGCCCCTGATACAGCACATTTAAGGTCGAGGATGATGTCATCCAATCCGATCACGCCCGCAGTAATCAAAGGCCGCAAAATGTATTGCCCCGTCGCCGCGTTACATCCTGTCCCTGCCACAAGGCGCGCCGATCTTATGTCTTCCCGATAAAACTCGCTCAGGCCGTAAACCGCTTCTTTCTGGATATCGACAGCGCTGTGGGCATTGCCATACCATTTCTCATAGGCTTCGGGATCGCTCAAACGAAAGTCGGCGGACAGGTCCACAATCTTTAAATCACGCGGGAGTTTTGCAATCACCTCTTGGCTGGTCTTGTGCGGCAATGCACAGAACGCCAAATCTATCTCGCTGAAATCAATATCCGCGATCTTTACCAGATCGGGTAAATCAAGATGACGCAGATGAGGGAAAACCTGCGCAAGTGATTGGCCTGCTTTACGCTCACCGGAAAGCGCTTTGATCTGCATACTTGGATGAGTTGCGATCAACCGGATGAGTTCCGCGCCCGTGTAGCCCGACGCGCCAAGAATTGCGATATTATGTGTCATGTCATTGGTCTTTCTAAAGAAATGTCTATTCGTTCAGCCTTGTTCGAAAGAGATTTCTCGTCGCATAAATTGTGTTGCGCGATCACTGACGCGCGCAGGATCGCCGCTGGTGAAATAGCGATGTGTTTTGCCTGTACCGATAAAATCAGGACGGCGATCTATGTAATCTGCAAGGCTCTCTGCAACCAAATTCGCTTGTGAGTACACCTTCACGTCCTCCCCGAGCGCTGTCTGAAAATGCGTTTCCATCAACGGATAATGCGTGCAGCCCAGAATAGCAGCTTGGGGTGATGGCATCTTACGCTTCAACGCATCCACATGTGAACGCACCAAGGCTTCAGCCAAGATCATATCGCCGTCTTCAATCGCATCGACGACACCGCCGCAGGCCTGCGCTTCCACATCGACGCCAATCGCGCGGAACGCCAGTTCGCGCTGAAACGCACGGCTTGCCACAGTGGCAGGTGTCGCAAAAACCGCCACTTCGGTCACAGCAACTTCGCGCGGCGGTGAATTATCGCCCCATTGGCGCTCTGTAAGCGCTTCGATCAACGGCACAAACACGCCAAGAACGCGCTTGCCCTCTGGCACGCCCGCTTCTTGCATCCGGCGCAACGCAGCAGCAGAGGCCGTGTTGCAGGCCAAAATCACCAGATCGCAGCCGTTGTCCCAAAGGTATTCAACCGACTTTTTCGTCAGTTTATAAATATCCTCGGAATCACGCACACCATAGGGCGCATGAGCGCTATCGGCATAATAGACAAACGGAACGTCAGGCAGACGTGTGCGCGCAGCGTCCAGAACGGTTAAACCGCCAAGGCCACTGTCGAAAATCCCTACTGCCATGATGTCACTCCATCGAATACGCCAAACCTTGAGCGTCTCATACGCGCGTGCTGCTTAAAAATCCATATGGTTATTCCGCAGCTTGCGCCATATCGCTCCCGCCAGCATTGATGACGCTCAAAAGTTCTTCACGGCGCTTGGCCGCTTTGCGTTCATTGGCTTCTTTCACCATGCCAAATCCGCGGATCAACAAAGGAAGTTCCGCAAGCGCAACAATCGCGTCTTCTGTCTGTGCGTTGAGCTTGGACAGCACAGCTTTCATGTCCGCTTCAAACTGTTTGATCAGCGCGCGCTCCATTTTGCGCTCTGCAGTGCGCCCGAACGGATCAAACGGCGTGCCGCGCAAACGCTTCAATTTCGCAAGCATCTTAAAGCCGCGCAGCATTCCCGATCCGTATTCTTTCTTCATTGGACGACCGTCAGCACCGGTTTTGGTCAGCATCGGTGGCGCAAGATGAAACGTGAGCTTCAAATCCCCCTCGAACGCTTCTGCCGCCTTTTCAGCTGTGCTTAAATGCAAACGCGCGACTTCATATTCATCCTTATACGACAGCAGCTTGTGATAGCCTTTCGCAACCGCCTCTTGTAGTGTCTGGTTGTCGATGGAATCCACAAGTTTGCGGTAGCGTTTCGACAAACGCTTGCCTTGATATTTCACGAGATGATCCGCGCGAAAGGCGATTTTTTCTTCCAAAGTTTTAGGCAAAGCAATCACATTCGGCACGAGCAGTTTTTCAACTTGATCTGGATAGAGCACCGCCCAGCGACCTACATTAAATGCAAAAAGGTTCTTTTCAACCGCAGCACCATTCAAGCGGATCGCGCCTTGCATGGCTTCCAGCGTCAAAGGGATCAAGCCCCGCTGCCAAGCCCCACCAAACACCAACATGTTTGAAAAAATCGCATCCCCCAAAACGACGCGCGCCAGATCAGAGGCATCAAAAAGATCAACTTTGTCGCGCAGACGTGCCGTCAGCGAAAGTTGGAGCTGCACTGACGGAAGTTTGAATTCCGTATTTCGCGTGAAATCACCTGTGATGATCTCATGGCTGTTCACCACTGCGCCGGTCTGTCCTTCTTTCGTAAGGCCCAGCGTAGAAGAGCCGGCACTGACTACCAAGTCCCCGCCAATCAGCGCGTGCGCTTCGCCTGTCGCCACACGAATGGCAGAAATATCCTCAGGGTGATTAGCAAGGCGGCAGTGAATGTGCACCGCCCCCCCTTTTTGCGCGAGGCCTGCCATCTCCATCATGCCAGCCCCCTTGCCATCAAGCTGCGCCGCTTGTGCCAATACTGCGCCAAGCGTGACGACACCCGTCCCGCCAACCCCAGTGATCACAACATTATGCGTACCATTGATACTGGGCAGGTCTGGCATCGGAATATCGGGAAGTTTCAATTCCGTGGTTGCTGCCTTGCGCGGTGTCGCCCCTTCGACAGTTATAAAAGACGGACAAAACCCTTTCACACAGGAAAAATCTTTGTTGCAGCTTGATTGATCAATCGCGCGTTTGCGCCCCAGTTCCGTTTCATGCGGCACGATCGAAACGCAATTGGATTGCACACCGCAATCGCCACAACCCTCGCAAACATCAGGATTGATAAACACACGTTTGTCAGGGTCAGGAAACAAGCCGCGCTTGCGACGACGGCGCTTTTCAGCAGCACAAGTTTGCACATAAAGAATGACAGACACACCCGAAGTTTTGGCAAAACTCTCTTGCACCGTTTGAAGTTCAGCGCGCTTATGCATTGCCATACCGCTTGGGAAGGCGGTTTTCTCCACATCTTCTTTGTCATCATAGACGACAGCAACGTTTTCAACACCCATCGCAGCAATCTCGCGGGCGATCCGTGGGGCATCAAGACCACCGTCATTGCCCTGCCCACCGGTCATTGCGACAGCATCATTGTAAAGAATCTTGTAGGTCATCGTCGTGCCAGCTGCGACCGCTGCACGGATCGCTTGGATACCAGAGTGGTTATATGTGCCATCGCCGATATTCTGAAAAACGTGATCACGCGTGCTGAACGGTGCTTCACCAATCCAGTTCGCACCTTCACCGCCCATATGCGTAAAGCCAAGCGTGTCGCGGACCATCCATTGCACCATGAAATGACATCCAATGCCTGCATAGGCGCGACTACCCTCAGGAACTTTGGTGGATGAATTATGCGGGCACCCTGAACAGAAATACGGCAGTCGCGCTGCGAGTTCGGGCGCATTGTCTGCACGCCGCGCTTCTTCGAGCGTCGCAAGACCGGACTTGATACCAGAGGACGAACACCCCTCATCCACCAAAATATCGCCCAAATGTTGCGCAATCATCATCGGATCAAGGGCACCGCGCACCGGAAACAGCTCCTTGCCATTACAGCGTTCCCCATAAACACGCGCGCGCTTAGGATTATCAAACAGCGCCTCTTTGATCTGCACCTCGATGAGTTTGCGCTTTTCCTCAACCACGACAATCAAGTCGAGATCAGCAGCCCACTCATTGAACCCCTTCATATCCATCGGCCAGGTTTGGCCAATTTTATATATGCTCAACCCAATGCGTTCGGCCTCCACCTCATCAATATTGAGCAGCGACAGCGCATGTACCAGATCAAGCCAGTTCTTGCCCGCAGCGACAAAGCCGATCTTTGCACCTGTCTTGGTCCAGACCTCTTTGTCCATTTTGTTGGCATAGCTGAAAGCTTGTGCCGCTTGGCGTTTATAGTCAGTCAAGCGCGCCTCTTGCACATGGCGATCATCGACCAAACGGATGTTCAAGCCACCCTCGGGCATCTCAAATTCAGGCTCGACAAATTGCATGCGGTGCGGATCACCGTTGACGACGGATGTGACTTCGACGGTATCCTTCATCGTCTTGAGACCGACCCAAACACCGGCAAACCGCGACAATGCATAGGCGTAAAGCCCGTAATCCATCATTTCCTGCACACCTGCGGGGCTGACAATCGGCATGTAGGCATCGACCAACGCAAATTCAGATTGATGCAGCACTGTGCTGCTTTCGCCCGTATGATCATCGCCCATAGCCATGATCACTCCGCCATTCTTGGACGTACCAGCCATATTGGCGTGACGCATAACATCGCCTGTGCGATCTACACCCGGTCCTTTGCCATACCACAGACCAAAGACACCATCATATTTGCCTTCACCCCGAAGCTCCGCCTGCTGCGCGCCCCAAAGAGCCGTGGCCGCGAGATCTTCGTTCAAGCCCTCTTCGAACTTCACATTTGAGGCTGCGAGTTGCTTCGCAGCGCGCGTCATTTGAAAATCTACGGCCCCCAGTGGCGAGCCACGATATCCTGTCACATACCCCGCAGTGTTCAGTCCTGCCGCTTCATCACGTGCCTTTTGCATCAACATCAAACGCACTAGCGCTTGCGTGCCGTTCATCAGAACCTGAGTTTTCTCCAGATCAAACTTATCATTCAAAGATGTCGTTTGCAGGCTCATGCGGGTCCCTCCCAAGACAAAACTGATGTGCTGTTACCGGTACGTTAGGTACAATAACTGACCTTACTAGTAAAATCTCAAATGACGCCGCGTTGATAAGCGCAGCGTGCTCAGTTAGGAGTGTATAAGGCCAGTGAATTTGCACCAGATAGAAAGTTGTCACGATGGATTGGGATAAGCTCAGAATATTTCACGCCGTCGCTGATGCTGGCAGCTTGACCCATGCAGGTGACAAGCTTCATCTTTCGCAATCTGCAGTATCGCGACAGGTGCGCGGTTTGGAAGAAAGTCTTAATACGACACTGTTTCACCGCCATGCCCGTGGATTGATCCTGACAGAGCAAGGCGAGCTGTTGTTTGACGCCACCACCGCTATGATCAAACGACTCGACGCCGCCGAAGCACGCATCAAAGACAGCGAAGAAGAAGTGTTTGGCGAACTTCGTGTCACCACGACAACCGGCTTTGGGTCACTTTGGCTCGCACCGCGCTTACCGCATCTGTACGAGAAATACCCGAATCTCAAAATTGACTTGATGCTCGAAGAAAAGGTGCTCGATCTTCCCATGCGTGAAGCCGATGTCGCTATTCGCATGAAAGAGCCAAGCCAAGCAGACCTCATTCGCAAACGCTTGATGACGGTTCACATGCAGCTTTACGCCTCGCCTGACTACGTCGCCAAACATGGCATGCCTGAGAGCATTGAAGACATCGGCAACCGTCGCCTCATTTGTCAAAACCCGCGCTCCGCTCAAGTTGGCGCGGGCCTTATGCTTATACAGCACCTTCTAGCCTATGATGTCCCCTCGATGCTCACAGTGAACAACTATTTTGGCGTGCTCCAATCAGTTGTGCATGGGCTTGGGATCGGCGTTCTGCCAGATTACGTGACACAGGATTTTCCTAATCTCGTGCGCATTCTTCCTGATCTGCGCTCCAACGAAGTACCCGTGTTCCTTGCGTACCCAGAAGAGCTGCGCCAATCCAAGCGCATTCAAGTATTCCGCGACTTCGTACAGGACGAAATCATCGCATACCGCAAAGCACAACGCGAATTTTCTGAAAATAACTTATAAAAACAATACTATAAACTAAATATTTGTGCGCGCGAAAGTTGAGCACAGACCGCAGTTTTTTCCCATAACTCACAATAACTCGTCAGATACACTTACCTCGTTGACGATTAATTAGGTGAGTTTTGACGATGACACTAAAAATTGCTTCCGTCTTTGTTGCGGTAACATTCTGTGCATCTACAGTTTTTGCACAAGCCACAACCACACAAAGCGCTATCGTAGGTCCCTCCGGTGAAACCCAATATCCTGTCGAAGTCGTCGGCGCTGATGGGATAAACTATTTCTGCCAATCTGGCACGAGTATCGTAAACGGAGCCGTAGCGCGGCTTTGTCGTCGATCTGCAAGATTCGGTGCCACGAGCGGCACAATTGGCAACACAATTGGCGGCGCAGGGCTCGGCGGATTAGGTGGGGCAGCAGGCATTGGCGCGGCTCTAGGGGCTGCCGTGTTGATCGGCGTGATGACCACTGGGGGTTCTACTACAGGCACCAACTAATTTTGAGGACGACCAAAACTTCGGTTTTGCATGCAGAGCTATCAAGGTGCCCCAACGCCTTGGTAGCTTATTTATTTTAAAGGCGCTGTTCATATATTTCTGAGACATCATGCGAATGATGCTTCACGGCGCACGCATGGTATTGCATAAGGCACCTATCACGAAGACTACGAAAAAAGGACAATGGTCATGCACGATATCAAAGCCATCCGCGAAAATCCGACTGATTTTGATGCCGCACTAGCGCGTCGCGGAGATGCACCTTTGTCCTCGGATCTGTTGAGGATTGACGCAGCACGCCGCGCAAAAATCCAAGCGGCAGAAGAAGCGCAAGCTGAACAAAACAAAGCGTCTAAGCTTGTCGGTGCGGCCAAAGCGTCCGGCGATGAGGCGGAATTTGAACGCCTACGTGCGCTGGTGGCTGAAAAGAAAGCTGCCGTCGCGCAGCTTAATGAAGAAGCCAAGGCCGAAGATGCGCGCCTTACAGATATGCTCGCGCGTGTTCCGAACCTTCCAGCCGACGACGTGCCTGAAGGAGCCGACGAAGAAGGCAACGTCGAAGTCAAGCTTTGGGGCACGCCGCGAAGCTTTAATTTCACGGCAAAAGAACACTTTGAACTCGAAGGCGTTGCAGCCTCCATGGATTTCGACACGGCTGCCAAAATTTCTGGCGCGCGTTTTGTGATGCTCAAAGGTGCGGTTGCGCGTATCCACCGTGCTTTGGCGCAATTCATGATCGATACGCATGTGGATCAAAATGAGCTCACAGAGGTTAACAGCCCTGTCCTCGTGCGTGACGAAGCGATGTATGGCACAGATAAACTGCCGAAATTTGGCGATGATAGCTATCAAACAACCAACGGTTGGTGGCTTGTCCCAACGTCTGAAGTACCGCTGACCTATTCCGTCGCGGGCGATATTCTTGAGCAAAGCGCGCTCCCCATTCGCATGACCGCGCACACGCTTTGTTTTCGCTCTGAAGCAGGAAGTGCTGGGCGTGACACGTCTGGCATGCTGCGACAGCACCAGTTTGAAAAGGTCGAAATGGTCTCTGTTACGCACCCTGATAAAAGCGATGCCGAACAAAAGCGCATGCTTGGCTGCGCCGAAGGTTTGCTGGAAGCGCTGGAAATTCCCTATCGCACGGTGGTTTTGTGCACCGGCGACATGGGCTTTGGCGCGCGCCGCACCTTTGACATCGAAGCTTGGCTTCCCGGTCAAAATGCGTATCGTGAGATTAGCTCAGTTTCGACAACCGGTGATTTCCAAGCGCGCCGCATGAATGCGCGATTCAAGCCAGAGGATGGCGGCAAACCCCAGTTCGTTCATACGTTGAACGGCTCTGGCCTTGCGGTTGGGCGTTGCTTGATCGCTGTGCTCGAAAATGGTCAGCAAAACGACGGATCCGTCAGCCTACCAAGTGTACTTGCGCCTTATCTGGGTGGCAAAACGACGCTCACAAGCGCGGGTGTTCTCGCGTAACTGCTTGAAAAGATTAATGCGGCGGCTAGGTTTCAACTCATGATAAAACTTACAGCCGCCGTCACCGCTTTGCTTACCATCGCTTTTGCAGTTTCCCCTGTGTTTACTGCACCTTTCTCGGGCTTTACACCTGATCAACTGCCAATTCCGCAGGTCAATCCTCCTGTGCAACCCGCTGGGTATGCCTTTGCTATTTGGGGCGTGATTTACCTTTGGCTGATTATTTCAGCGGTGTTTGGGCTTTGGAAACGCTCTGATGACACGGCAAGCGACTGGCATGATGCGCGTAAACCACTTGTAGTGAGTTTGCTTATTGGCGTCCCTTGGATCGCAATCGCGACAGCAAGTGCGATATGGGCGAGTGTCACAATCATCCTTATGGCAATCGGCGCGATCATGGCACTCATCAAAGCGCCAAAACGTGACCGCTGGCTCTTTCAAGCGCCGGTGGCACTATACGCAGGTTGGCTTACAGCAGCGAGTTGGGTCTCCATCGCCACGGTTTTTGCAGGCTATGGCATCTTTATGGGCGCGTTTGGTTGGGCAATCGTTGGCATTACAGGCGCTTTGATCATAGCCCTCTTAGTCTTTCGCAAACGCCGATCTGCACCGGAGTATTTTGCAAGCATCATTTGGGCGCTCATCGGAGTCATTGCTGCAAATACCACTGAAACCTTAACGATCAGCATCCTTGCAGCAGTCGGAATTTCACTACTCACCCTAACGCTGATCAAGAACCAGCGCGCTTAGCGCTGACGTTCTATGTTTGATTTCGTGTGTTTCCGCAGCTTTGAGGGCCCTGCCTTTTTGCGCCCTTTGAACGGGTTGGCATCGTTTTGAGAGCGCATATAAAGGCGGATTGGTGTGCCCGGCATATCAAAATCAGTGCGCAAACCGTTGACCAAATAGCGCGAATAACTTTCGCTCATTTTATCCGGCAATGAACACATAACCACAAAACCAGGCGGGCGCGTTTTTGCCTGTGTCATATAGCGTAGCTTGATGCGTTTACCTGCAGGTGCGGGCGGCGGGTGCGCCTCGACCATGCCAGCGAGCCAACGGTTCAAAGACGCTGTAGACACACGCGTGTTCCACGTCTCGTATGCTCGTATGATTGCGTCGTGCAAACGATCCACTCCGCGACCTGTCTTAGCAGAGACGGTTACTAAAGGTGCGCCACGAAGCTGTGGCAGCAAACGCTCGAAACTCTCGCGCAGATCCCGCAGTTTGTTTTGCTTATAGTCCTCAATATCCCACTTATTCACCGCAACAACCACTGCACGGCCTTCGCGCTCGGCCAAGTCTGCGATACGTAAATCTTGTTGCTCAAATGGAATGGCTGCGTCCAGCAACACCACAACAACCTCGGCAAATTTTACAGCGCGCAGACCATCAGACACAGACAGCTTTTCAAGCTTGTCCTGCACTTTCGCTTTCTTGCGCATACCAGCGGTGTCAAAAATGCGAATATGCGTGCCAAGCCATTCTGTACGCAGCGAAATCGCATCGCGCGTGATACCTGCTTCAGGGCCTGTCAAAAGGCGGTCTTCACCCAAAATGTTATTGATGAGCGTTGATTTCCCAGCGTTCGGACGACCGACAACTGCAATCTGCAGGGGCTTTTTCGCACTTGGCATCACAAAGGCCGCGTCTTCGTCCCACTCGCCATCTTCATCCAAGCTCACGTCAACATCAGGTGCTTGCTCAACCGCGCGCTCTGCAAAGCCATCAGCGATGGGCATGAGCTGCGAATAAAGATCATTCAAACCTTCACCGTGCTCCGCAGAGAGGCGAATAGGCTCACCAAGACCAAGCGAATAAGCCTCGATCACGCCAGCATCCGCCGCAGAACCTTCGCCCTTGTTCGCGGCCAAAACCACATGCGCCGATCGTTTGCGCAGAATCTCAGCAAAGACTTGATCCGCGGGTGTCACCCCTGCCCGCGCATCAATCATAAACAAACAAATGTCGGCCATATCGACAGCACGTTCGGTCAAGCGGCGCATACGACCTTGAAGGCTTTCATCGGTCGCTTCTTCCAAACCCGCCGTATCAATGACGGTAAAACGCAAATCCGCAAGACGCGCTTCGCCTTCACGCAGATCGCGCGTCACACCCGGTTGGTCGTCAACGAGCGCGAGACGCTTGCCAACAAGGCGATTGAACAGCGTGGATTTGCCCACATTCGGACGGCCCACAATGGCGAGGGAAAAGCTCATGAAAAGCTCCAAAAAAAGGGTCAGAACGCCGCTCTAACCTAGAACGGCGCTATATAAAAGGGGTCTATAACAAGTGCGCTTGTGCACTGCTGAGTTTAGCGCAGCGCGTGCAACACGCCTTTTGCAGACACAACATACAGAGCGTTGCCAGCAACCACCGGGTTTGTCGTCACACCACCCGGCACTTCGACAGAGCTGAGCAGCTCACCGGACACAGGTTCATAGCTGCGGATAACACCATCATTTGAGCCCACAATCACACGGCCACCCGCAACAACAGGGCCATAATGCGCGACAATCTCAACACTGCGGCGACGCACGTCTTTGGTAAAGAATGGCAGACGCGTGCCCCAGATCCGCTCACCTGAGCCGGCATCAAGACGCACCAATTCGTTGCGATCCGTCACTGCAAAAACAGACCCACCCACAGGCCAAACAGGCCCAAGTGCGCCATCTTTTGCGGTCCACAAACGCGCGCCGCTGTCTTTGTTCAGCGCCACAATGCGGCCTGAATAACTGCCCGCGTATATTGTGTCACCTTGGATGACTGGATCACCCGTGATGTCACTTACAGTCGTCGCAGCTATGCCGCGGCGGCTACCAGCGACAGTTGCATCCCAACGCCGTGTGCCGCCTTGACGAAACGCCGCTTGCAGCTCGCCTGTGCCATTCGCGAAAATAACCAGGTCTTCCCCAACCGCAGGCGCAGGTCCGCCAGACACGCGTGAAATCCCCGCAGAGCCATCAAGCTGCCAAGCAACCCGCCCCGAATCCGTATTGACTGCCCAAGCGACGTTATCGCCACCGACGACATACACCAAACCGCGCGAAATCGCTGGTGTTCCCGTCGTCGCCGCGAGCAAATCTTGCTCCCAAAGCGTCGCACCGCTGGAGGGATCAAGCGCTCGTAATGTACCGAAGCCGGAAGTAACGATCAATTTTCCATCACCAAACGCGAGGCCACCGCCCCCCGC
>JAHEGL010000073.1 GCA_024645145.1 Planktotalea sp. | reverse complement strand
CATGATGGTCGGCGCGCGGATCGAAGCCATGACAGAGGAAGGCGTGCAATGATCGACAGAACAGAACTCTGGATTGTTATCATCGGCCTTGGCATCGGCAGCTTTGCACTTCGTTTCGCCTTTACGGGCCTCGTCGGCGACCGCCAACTCCCTATCTGGCTCATGCGCCATTTGCGCTACACGGCCGTCGGCATCCTACCCGCAATCATCGCCCCAGCGGTCTTATGGCCCGCAGCAACGCAAGGCGATTTCGATCTACCGCGTGTAAGCGCAGCTCTCGTCACCCTAACACTCGGGCTAATCTGGAAGAATATCGTTGGCTCAATTATCGGCGGCATCACGACGCTCTATGCACTGCAATTCCTGTTATCCTAAGCATGAAAATGAGTTTCCCTTCAATTTTCTAGATAAACTCCGGGGGTCTGGGGGCTGGCCCCCAAGGGTCAATCAAGCAACCAAAGTCTCGGCATTCTTAAGATCAACCGAAACCAACTGACTGACACCCTGCTCAGCCATGGTCACACCGAACAATCGATCCATACGCGCCATCGTGACCGCGTGGTGTGTGATGATCAAAAAACGCGTGTCCGTGCGGCGGCACATCTCGTCCAGCAAATCACAAAAACGTGTCACGTTTGCATCGTCCAAAGGCGCGTCAACCTCGTCCAAAACACAAATCGGTGCAGGGTTCGCCAAGAACACAGCAAAGATCAAAGCCATTGCCGTCAACGTTTGCTCTCCACCCGACAAAAGCGACAGCGTTGAAAGTTTCTTACCCGGCGGCTGACACATGATCTCAAGACCTGCCTCAAGCGGGTCATCACTCTCCACTAGCACCAAATTGGCCTCACCCCCGCCAAACAAATGCGTAAACAAGAGCGAAAAGTTACTGTTCACTTGCTCAAATGCCGTCAAAAGCCGTTCGCGGCCTTCGCGGTTCAATCCTGCAATGCCCCCGCGCAAAGTCTTGATGGCCTCTTCAAGATCGGCCTTTTCACCCACCAAAGTGTCATGCTCGACTTGGACGTCCATGGCATCTTCCTCAGCACGCAAGTTCACCGCGCCCAGCGCGTCTCGCTGACGCTTAAGCCGGTTCACATCAGCTTCAATCGCTCCAGATGCTGGCATCTTATCGACATCAATCTGCAAACTTTCTAACAAATCGGCAGGCGTCGTTTCCATTTCTTCCGAAATACGCTCCGCCGCATAAGAAACCGTCTCGCGGGCCGCATCACAGCGCGCTTCAGACCGTGCGCGCGCCTCTCTCGCCTCGGATGCGCCACGCTCTGCATCGCGCTCTGCTTGAACCGCTGCGCGCAAAGCTGTCTCCGCCTCTGCCAATGCATCACTTGCAGAGTTGCGCCGCGCTTCAGCAGTATCAATCGCATCCGTCAATTCTTCGCGCTTGGCCGTGATTTCAGCGGGCGCTGCACTTGCTTCTTTGAGATCTACCTCAGAGCTTGCTTTGCGCTCGACCAGTTCCGCGATACGCTTTTCCGCAGTTTCCAAGCGATGGCGCCAACCGCTGACTTCCTTGGTCACCTCTTGCGAACGCTTGATCCGTGCATCACCTTCACGGCGCAGTTCATCATGCTGCGAACGCCGCGCCATCATCGTAATCCGCGAGGCTTCAACAGTCATCTTCACATCTTCAACGCCGGCGCGCGCATCTTCCAGATCGCCAAGTTCGGCAACCGCTGCTTCTGCGTCTTGTACCTGCTTGCGCGCAGCCATCGCATCTTCTTCGTGGCGCGTCACGGCTAGGCCAACGCTCTCCAACTTGCCCTCAGCCAAATTGCGATCCGCTTCAACACGGCTCAACGCGCGCGCGGCGTCATTCACCAGACGATCCGCTTCTTTACGCGCCTCACGCGCATCTCGATCCGCGCGCGTTAACTCCGCCAAACGCGCAGTCAGGCTCTCATGTGCGCGCTGCGCTGCGTCTACCCGCGATGTTGCACGCTCCATTTCCTGTTTTAAGACTTCCAGTCGGTTCAACTGCTCCAACCGCAAAGCAGCCGCCGATGGTGCATCTTCCGCCCAGGCGCGATACCCGTCCCAGCGCCATAAATCGCCCTCAAGCGAAACAAGACGCTGACCCGGTTTCAACTGCGCTTGCAAACGCTGGCCATCATCCGCGTCGACTAAACCAATCTGGCTTGCACGGCGCTCCAAAACCTCTGGCACAGACACGTGCCGCGCCAATGATGTCACACCCTCTGGCAAAGGTTGACGCCCCTCATAACTTGGCAAAATACGCCAGCCAGACGGCCCATCGCTTTCGACTTCAGGCGCACGCAAATCATCGGCCAATGCTGCGCCCAGCGCTTTTTCAAAGCCTTGCTCAACCTGCAAGCGGTCCAAAATCTGACCACCCTCAGCCGTATCGCGCTCCAACAATTTCGCCAAAGCTGTGACCTCTGCGCGCAACGCATTGGCTTCGCCTTCTGCCTCGGACCTTTCAGCCCGCGCGTCCGATTCCAACGCTTGCGTCTGAGTACGTGCCACTTCTGCTGCGCTCAGCGCCGCATCCGCGCGCTCTGCCGTGGCAATCGCTGCGCTTTCTTTGCCGGCCGCCGCTTGCATATCCGTTTCCGCCTGCGCCAAAGCGGCACGACTGCCTTCAACCGCAGCGCGCGCGCGTTCCGCTTCGCCATCACTGCGCTCCAGCATTTTGCGACTATCGGCCAAAACGCGATACGCAGACTGATGCCGCGCCGCCAAACGCGCCACATCCTCTGTGCGCTCGGACAAATCCGCTTCACGCTCTTGCAGGATCGCCGCTGCAGAGCGGGCCTGCTCTGCAGCTACTTCCAAGCGGTCTTCTTGCCCCTCAGAGGCTTTCGCTAACTCGCGCGCTTCCCATTCCAAACGTTCAATTGTCTCACCTGCATCACGGTTCAACGCCGCTTCACGCTCCATATCCTTGTCGAGCTGTATAATACGGTTTTGCAGTGTCTCGATGGTTTGGAGCGCACGGCTTTCTTGATCATTCAAAGTATCGCGCTGTACGATCAAACGCTGTAGAACCGCCGCGGCTATCGCTTCTTCTTCGCGTAAAGGTGGCAGAAACCCTTCACTCTCTAGTCTGGTCTTCGCGGCCAAACGCGCGGCACTTTCTACTTGCGCCGTAGCTGTCGTACGTTCACGCAGTTCTTCCTCAGCACTTAGCCGTGCTTCGTCGGCCTCCCGCCAGCGACGATACAAAAGCATACCTTCGGCTTGACGCAACTCATCACCGATCGCGCGATATCGCGCGGCTTGACGCGCTTGGCGCGCCAGTTGACTAAGCTGCGCAGCCAGTTGCTCAATCACATCGTCTACGCGCGCCAGATTGGTTTCCGCCCCCTTCAGCTTCAACTCTGCCTCGTGACGGCGCTGATATAGGCCTGAAATCCCTGCCGCCTCTTCCAGAATGCGACGTCGGTTCTTTGGCTTGGCGTTGATCAACTCCGCAATCTGACCTTGACGCACAAGTGCTGGCGAATGCGCACCCGTCGAGGCATCTGCAAACAACATCTGCACATCGCGCGCGCGCACGTCTTTTCCGTTGGTTTTGTAGGCAGACCCAACATCACGCGTGATCCTGCGCACCACGTCGAGCGTATCAAGATCATTGAACCCCGCTGGCGCGAGCCGCTCGGAGTTATCAATCTGTAAACTCACCTCTGCAAAATTTCGGGCGGGCCGCGTCGAGGCTCCGGCAAAGATAACATCTTCCATTCCGCCCCCGCGCATTGCGGTCGGGCGATTTTCACCCATCACCCAGCGCAGCGCTTCTAGCAAATTGGACTTGCCACAACCGTTCGGCCCCACAACCCCCGTCAAGCCATCAGCAATAATCAGGTCCGTGGGGTCCACGAAACTCTTGAAGCCTTGCAGTTTGAGTTTGGAAAAGCGCACTTTTGCTGCTCTCGCGGTTGATTCTTCGGTGAGTGACTGTGATCGGCGACATTGCACGTGTCAACGCAAGCGGCCGCTATATGGACCAACTATACGAGTTATCCACAAGATATTGCGTCAAAGCTGCTATTTTCAGAGCATAGGCCACTTCGTATTCCCGACCCGCTATGTCGCTATCGCCCTTGACGGCCAAGCTGATTCAGGGCCAAGTGGAGCGGTGCATGGTACCCGCGCCACGGCGCAAAGCGTCGGCGGGTCAAATGGGAATGCGGAAATGGGGGATCCAATCAGGGACCCAAAGCCGCAGCCGCCCCCGCGACTGTAAGCGGCGAGCGTTTGGCACCAAGTCACTGGATCGTAAGATCTGGGAAGACGCCAAAACGCATCGACCCGCGAGCCAGGAGACCAGCCTTGCATGAATGAAACTAATCTGGCCGTCGGGTGTGACGGTTCTAGGAGAAGACTATGACGACTCAAACAGCAACAATCGCACGCTCCGACAACTCAGCTCTCGGCCTCGCAATCGCAGTTCTCGCAGGCGTGTTCTTGCTCTTCGCTTCTGGCGTTGCACAAGCTACGGTTTTGCACGATGCGGCGCACGATCAGCGTCACGCAATGGCGTTTCCCTGCCACTAAGCGCAGCGCCTTAACAAGCCAATGACCAAAAATTTGCTGACCAGCGCGGTGCTCGCTGGTGTTGCTGCAGGGCTGATTGCCGCTCTGTTGCAATTTATGTTTGTGATCCCCCATTTGATGGAGGGGGAGCTTTATGAAACTGGTGCGCGCATCCATTTTGCGACAGGTGGTTCAACCCAGTCTGAACGTGCACAGCCGTCCATCGGGACGGATTTTGCACGTCACGTCATGACTGTTGCGTTCAACATGATCACCTACACTGGCTACGGGTTAATCCTGCTCGCACTGATGATATTTGCCAATGACAAGGGTCATCCCCTTACCCCTCGCTCAGGTCTTATCTGGGGCGTCGCGGGTTTCATCGCCGTGCAACTCGCCCCTGGCATAGGTCAACCACCGGTTCTTCCCGGCGCTATCGGCTCCGAAGTCGGTCCGCGCCAGGCATGGTGGGCGATGACGATTATTGTGACAGCGATCGCGCTTGCGTTAATTGCCTTTGGCAAAGGGTGGATTGCCCTCCTGAGCATCCCGCTCTTGCTCGCCCCTCACATCATCGGTGCGCCTTACTTGGACACTTACTTCGGCGTCGCACCGCCAGAGCTTTCCGCGCGTTTCGCAGCGCTCAGCTTTGGAACCGCACTTGCAGGATGGTCAAGCCTCGGGTTTCTCTGCGCATGGTTTTGGACCAAGGCAGATGAAGCTTAATGCATCAACGCGGCACGCGTCCTGCCAGACAGTGCCGCAAACGACCCGCAGGGCGCGCATCTTCAATCGTGCCGCCCTCGGCGTTTCTATAGAGCGCGATCAAGGCCAGCGTGTCGTCCAAATCACGCGTCGGATCGAGCGAGTGGAACAAGTAAACGTCTTTCCCTTCTGCGCGCAAAGCCAAAGAAACAGGCGTATCGCATTGGTTCATGCAAGACGTCGTTTCAACGCGCACACCCTCGCCAACGCGCGAACGCAACACTTGCGCAAAGGCTTCCCCTTGCGCACTCTCCCCCACAGCGGCACATGTGTCGCAAATGATAACGCGGGTCGTATCTCGCACATCTTCGCCCAATCGGAGCCCTCTTATGCCTGCTAAAATTCCTGCCACTGTCATCACTGGTTTTCTCGGCGCCGGCAAGACCACGCTGATCCGTCACATGCTCGAAAACGCTCAAGGCAAGCGCATCGCTCTCATCATTAATGAATTCGGCGACCTTGGCGTTGATGGTGATATCCTCAAAGGCTGCGGTGATGAAACCTGCACGGAAGATGACATCATGGAGCTGTCCAACGGCTGCATTTGTTGCACCGTCGCGGATGATTTCGTCCCCACCATGGAAAAACTGCTCGCGCGCGAGAACAAGCCAGATCACATCGTGATCGAAACCTCCGGTCTCGCCCTGCCACAGCCACTGATCCGCGCATTCAACTGGCCAGAGATTTCGACCCAAGTCACCGTCGATGGCGTTGTCACGGTGGTCGATGGCAAAGCCGTGTCCGAGGGCCGTTTCGCCCACAACGTTGCCGCCGTGGATGCCCAGCGCAAACTAGACGAAAACCTCGATCACGAGACTCCCCTGTCCGAGCTGTTTGAGGATCAGATCGCCTGCGCCGACATGATCGTCGTCAACAAATCCGATCTCTTGGGCGCAGAGGCCTCCGATGCACTCGCCAAACAACTCAAATCCGAGAGCCGCGATGGCGTGCAGGTTGTCAAAGCCTCCATGGGTGCGTTGCCCGTTGATGTTTTGCTCGGCCAAGGCATCGGCGCAGAGGGCGACATGGACGCGCGCCACGAAGTGCATCACCACCATCATGATCACGAAGATGATCACGAAGATGATCATCATGACGACCACCATGCGGATGATCACCATCACCACCATGATCACGATCACGACGCTTTCGAGAGTTTCGTTGTCGAGCGCGGTGAAATCACCGATGCCACAGCCTTTGCAGAGCAAGTCGCAGACGTAATTCGAGCCCATGATATTTTGCGTCTGAAAGGCTTCGCAGCGGTTGATGGCAAACCGATGCGCCTCACACTCCAAGCCGTTGGTCCGCGCGTAGATACATATTTCGACAAACCGTTCGGTGGCGATCCACGCATCACCCGTCTTGTCGTGATCGGCCAAGCGGGCCTAGATCACGCGGCCATCACAGAGGCGCTTAAAGCCTGATGATCGTCGTCGACCCCACATCCCCACGCGCCGCAGGGACACAAGACCTGTTAGAGATGAGCCACGCGCTTATGCTCTCGCTTTTCTCACCAGAGTCCTGCCATTTCTTAGATCTCGACGCGCTAGAGGCAGACAATATCCACCTTTTTGCAGCGCGCGAAGGGAAAGAAACCCTCGGCACAGGCGCGCTTGCTATCAAAGACGCATATGGCGAAGTGAAATCAATGTTCACCCTCGAAGCCGCCCGCGGCAAAGGCGTCGCCGCTGCGCTTTTGCGCCAAATCGAGGACACAGCACGCGAACTCAACCTGCCAGCGCTCAAACTTGAAACCGGCGATACGCTGCACGCGGCACACCGCCTTTATGAACGGCACGGATTTGCCTTCTGTGGCCCTTTCGCAGATTACAAAGACATCCCCGAAAGCCTGTTCATGGAAAAAATACTGGACGACGCCCAGTGAACTTACGCCTTATCAGCCGCGTTCTTTTTCATCTGCTCCAGCATCTCTTCTTTGGTAAGACGTTTCTTACCGCGCGCACGACGCGGCGCATGGCCTTTGTGATCGTCATGCTTATTGTAGGTGCTGCTGCCGAACTTCGGCGCATCTGGGTTTTTACTGTTCATCGTCTCGTCCTCATAGCTAACCCCGCAATGCACCAAGCGCACCTCTCGCACAACACATAAGACTCCATCATACGTTTCCTCTCTCCATAAATATCCCCGCCGGAGGCCCTGAATTTTCGTAGAAAATTCTCTCTTCTCCAAAACTCAGTCGAAAGATCGAAAATGCACCTGCTCGCCGCCACCCCCGGTTCCATCGACGACGGCAAAGAACCCGTTGATCTCGGTCAAACACCTGCTGATGTGGTCATCATTTCCGCAGCAGACACCGAACTCGCGGCACTCTCAGATGCACGCGCGCAAATCGCCTCCGCTCCAACCCTGCGTCTCGCCTCAATGATGCACTTGATGCACCCTATGTCTGTTGATCTCCATATCGACGAGTGCGCATCCAAGTCCAAACTGGTCATCGCCCGCGTTCTTGGCGGTGTTGGCTACTGGAAATATGGGGCCGAACAGTACGCTGCACAAATGCACAGCGCAGGTGTTCCGCTTGCTCTATTACCGGGCGACGATAAGCCCGATGATGAATTGCGTCGCTTAAGCACTGTCTCAGATGAAGATTACGACGCGCTTTGGGCCTATTGTGTAGAGGGCGGCCCAGACAACGCGCAGAACCTGCTGCGCTACGCAAAATCGATGCTGGATGGCGCTGAAAAGCCAAGCGCTGCGTCGCCACTCTTGCGCGCTGGCGTCTATTGGCCCGGTGCTGGCATCTCAAACCTCGACGCCGCGCAAGAGGCATGGATCGAAGACGCGCCAATCGTGCCAATCATCTTCTACCGCGCCCTCGTCCAAGGCGCAGGCTTGCACCCGATCAATCGTTTGACCAAAGCACTCATGCAAGAAGGGCTGAACCCATTACCACTTTTTGTGGCATCGCTCAAGGACCCTGTCAGCGTCGCCACCCTCGAACAGGTTTTTAGCGCAGCTCCACCAAGCGTCATCCTGAATTGCACCTCTTTTGCCGTCGGCTCGCCACACACAGGCGACAACGCCCCAAGCAACCCGCTCACCATGCCAGCCGCCAACGACGCGCCAATTTTCCAAACTGTCCTTTCCGGCTCGACCGAAGAAGCATGGGCAAGTGGCCTCACAGGGCTGTCTGGCCGCGACATCGCAATGAACGTGGCGCTACCAGAAGTTGATGGACGCATCCTTTCCAGAGCGATCTCTTTCAAGGGCGAAGCCTATTTCGACGAGCACACCCAATGCCCAATCGCCACGTATCGCGCACAAGGCGATCGCATAGGTTTCGCCGCGAAACTTGCCGCGAATTGGGCCAAGCTACGTAGGGTTTCGCTGCAAGACCGCACTGTTGCTTTGGTACTGGCAAACTATCCAAACAAAGACGGTCGCCTCGCCAATGGTGTTGGTCTCGATACACCTCAAGCAACCGTTAATACGTTGCACGCTCTCCAAGACGCTGGCTACAGCATCGAAAATGCCCCGCGCGACAGTGACGCTTTGATGGCGCAGATCATGGCAGGCCCAACCAACTGGCTTACGGACCGCGCTGGCAAAGAAGGCGGCGAAACTCTGCCACTCGACATCTACAAACAGCATTTCGATGCGCTGCCTTTTGACGTCAAAGAACAGATCACCACGCGGTGGGGCGACCCTCAAAATGATCCCTTTTTGACGCAAGAGGGCTTCAAACTATCGATCTTCAAATATGGCAATGCAGTCGTCGGCGTTCAACCCGCGCGCGGCTACAATATTGATCCGACAGACACCTACCACTCCCCCGATCTTGCGCCGCCGCACAACTATCTCGCTTTCTATTTCTGGCTGCGCCATGTCCATAATGCGCACGCGATTGTCCACATGGGCAAGCACGGCAATCTTGAATGGCTTCCCGGCAAAGCGATTGCCCTGAGCCAAGACTGTCTGCCCGAAGCCGTCTTCGGCCCTACGCCACATATCTACCCGTTCATCGTTAACGATCCGGGTGAAGGCACCCAAGCCAAACGCCGTGCGCAGGCGGTGATCATCGATCACCTCACCCCACCACTTGGCCGCGCCGAAACCTACGGGCCGCTGAAAGACCTCGAAGCACTGGTAGACGAATACTATGAAGCCGCAGGTGTCGATCCGCGGCGCATCGATTACTTGCGTCGTGAAATCCTATCCATGACCTCCTCAACAGGTCTCGACAAAGACGCGGGCCTTTCAGGTGAAGATGAAGACGGCGATCTCGCCAAGCTCGATTCCTACCTGTGCGAGTTGAAAGAAGCGCAAATCAGGGATGGTTTGCATATCTTTGGTAGCTCACCTGTAGACGATCTCGAACGCGACCTCGCCATCGCATTGGTGCGTGTTCCTCGCGGTGATGGGACAGGTGGCGATGCCTCTTTGATCCGCGCTTTAGCGAGCGATTGCGGCATTGATATCGACCCGCTCGATTGCGAGATGGGGCATGCCTACACAGGTCCCCGACATAAGTTTCTTGACAGTATGAGCGTCGAGACATGGCGCTCTAACGGGGACACGGTTGAACGTTTAGAACAACTGGCTCAACAAGCAATTGCATGGGATGAAACCCCCAAGCATTTCACACAAACTGCAATGGTCCTTGAAACCTTGCATGCACAGGTTCTTCCCAATTTGCGTTCTTGCGGAACGTCCGAAATGAACGGCTTGCTCACAGCACTCGACGGAAAATTCGTTCCCCCTGCCCCCTCTGGCGCACCCACGCGTGGGCGCCTTGATGTGCTCCCCACAGGGCGGAACTTCTTCTCTGTCGATAGTCGCGCAGTGCCGACGCCGACAGCGTGGGCCTTGGGATGGAAATCAGCCAATCTGCTCATCGAAAAGCACCTGCAAACTCACGGCGATTGGCCACGCACGATGCTGCTGACCGCTTGGGGCACAGCCAACATGCGCACAGGCGGCGATGATATCGCACAGGCACTCGCGCTCATGGGTGTCAAACCGAAATGGGACAGCGCCAACCGTCGCGTAACTGGCTTTGAGGTTCTTCCCGAAGGTGTGCTTGGGCGTCCTCGCGTGGATGTCACACTGCGCATTTCAGGCTTCTTTCGCGATGCTTTCCCCCAGTTGATTTCACTGATTGATAGCGCGGCCAAAGCCGTGATGGCCCTTGATGAATCAGAAGATCAAAACCCAGCCGCAGCACGTGCCAAGCGAGAAGGCAACTCATCCCGCGTCTTTGGCTCCAAACCCGGTGCATATGGCGCAGGACTGCAAGCGATGATCGACGAACGCCTTTGGGCGAACAAAGCCGATCTGGCGGAAGCTTACCTCGAATGGGGCAGCTACGCCTACGGCGCGGGCAGCGAAGGCAAGCCAGATCGTGCAGGGTTTGAAACCCGACTGAAGCAGACCGAAGCAATCGTGCAAAACCAAGATAACCGCGAACATGACTTGCTCGACAGCGACGATTACTACCAATTTGAAGGCGGCGCTGCAGCTGCGGTCAGCACCCTGCAAGGCCAAGATCGCCCAATCTATCACAATGACCATTCGCGCCCAGAGCGCCCCGTCATTCGCACGCTCGACGAAGAAATCGGCCGTGTCGTCCGCTCTCGCGTGGTCAATCCAAAATGGATCGATGGGGTCAAACGCCATGGCTACAAAGGTGCGTTTGAGATGGCAGCGACAGTTGATTATCTCTTCGCCTTTTCAGCCACGACAGGGGCGGTGAAAAACCACCATTTCGACCTGGTCGAATCTGCATTCCTAGAAGACGACGATACGCGCGACTTCATCGCTGAACACAACGCCCCCGCCTTGCACGAAATGGTCCAGCGCTTTCAAGAAGCCATTGATCGCGGACTTTGGA
>JAHEGL010000282.1 GCA_024645145.1 Planktotalea sp. | reverse complement strand
GGAGATTTGCATTCTTGCAAACATAGCACATCAGGCGCTTCCTCCTCGAGCAATTTGCACACGATGGGCGCGCGCAACCGCACTGAATTGATGTTCCAAGTTGCAAGAGTGAAGCTCATGGCGCGTCCTTTTCGAGATAAGATCGCGCCAAACTAGCCTAGATGCCGTTCGGCGCAAGCAGCACTTTGCCGGTGCGCTCGCCAGTCATCGTATAGCGCGCAGCTTCGCTTACTTCCTCAAGGGTAAAGATACGATCAATCGGTGCATGCAACGCACCTGTTGCCACTGCTTTGGTGAGTGCTGCGTATACAGCCATGCGCTCTTCTTTGCTTGCACGTTCAAACCAGTTGACCAACCAGAAGCCACGCACGCGGATGTCGCGAAAAATCATAGCGCCCGCTTGCATCGATGCGTGTTCATTGGACATCGCGCCATAATTCACAAGCGTTCCACCTACCTCCAAGCACTCACCAAGACGTCCAAACGTCTCCCCCGCGACGGCATCCAAGGCCAGCTTGATCTTCGACTTGTTCGTCGCTTGAATAACGCGTTTCACCAAGTCAGGGCAATCGACCAGAACAACATCCCCTCCCTGATCAAGCAACCCTTGCACCGCACTTTCACGGCGCACGATACTCACGGTTTTCACACCCATCGTTTTGGCAAGCTGCACAATATATGTACCCACTGCAGAGTTCGCAGCGCTTTGAATGATCCAATCTCCCTCAGATAGCTCTACAAATTCCGTCAACAAAAGCTGAGCAGTTGCAGGGTTCACCATCATCATCGAAAGTTGATCAACATCACCCTCGGGCATCGGAACAAACGCGCCTGCTGATGCAACAACCTCACTGCGCCAGGTTCCCGCACCCGCAGGCAATAAAACAAGCTGACCAACCTGAAGCCCACGCGCATCGCCGCTGATTTCTGCAATACGCCCTATACCCTCGTTCCCTGCAATCGCAGGCAAGGGCGGACGCACACCGTAGTTTCCAGCAACTTGTATGACATCAGAAGGATTTATCGGTGCTCGCAAGACATCAGCACGGGCTTGCCCTTCGTCCAGATCAACACGCGCGACATCTTCCACGCGCAAAACTTGGCTGGGATCACCAAATTCAGAGTAAACGACCTGTTTTACTGTGTTAGACATGCTCAACGCTCCTGTGAAATATGCCCCCAACATGGCCTTTGCGGCGAAGTAAGGTAACCCACTTCGCCGCAACGTAACTCTTCATTTTTCCGAGAAACCTCCGGGGGAGTCGCCGCTAGAGGCGACGGGGGCTGGCCCCCGAACCCCTCTCAATCATATGCAACGATTTCAAATTCAATGCCATTTTCATCCTTAAAGTAAAACCGCACTCCGGGTTCATAATTCTGATGCGAATGCGGTTGGTATCCTTCAACTCTGATCGCAATCTCCGCGACAGCTAAATCGTCCACGACAATTCCAACATGGTTCAATTGGCCCTGCGTTTGGTAGTCCCTTTCAACGCCAGCTTTCGGTGCCTTGGGCTCGTATAGCGCAATATAGCTGTCGTCTGCTCCGACATGCATAGTATAGCCCGCCCCGTCAAAGGTGCTGCCCTCCCACCGCACGCGCCAACCAAACGCGCGGCGCAACCATGCTGCGGTTTTCCAGCGTCGCTGACGTTGATATTCGCATGCTCCAACTTTCCATGAGATCTCTCCTTTGCCCTTGATCTAACCTCTTTGTAATTTCTAAAGTTAACTTTAGGTCAAGAGGTTTTTTTCATGCACAGTAAACATTCTGAAATCACCATCGGACAAATGGCAAAGCGCACCGGACTTGCCGTCTCTGCTATCCGTTTTTACGAAACCGAAGGCCTGATTACAGCCAATCGCAATCGCGGCGGCATCGCCGTTTCGCCCGAGCACAAGTGAGGCGCGTGTCATTCATCTTGATTGCTCAGCAATTCGGACTGACGCTTCCACAAATCAAAGCAGTTCTGGATGAGTTACCAGACAATAGAACACCAACCGCAAAAGACTGGGCGCACATATCTATGGGGCTTCGAGTCCATCTCGATGAGCGGATCGCTCATCTGGAACGCATGCGTGACAGTCTTGATGGATGCATCGGGTGCGGTTGCCTCTCATTGGATGCCTGTGCGCTTTATAATCCAGAAGATAAACTGTCCAAGCGCGGGGCTGGGCCAATTATTTCGAT
>JAHEGL010000280.1 GCA_024645145.1 Planktotalea sp. | reverse complement strand
AGAAGGCGAGAAAAGACGCTTGCACCATTCACTCGGTCAAGCTTCTTAGTGAACAATACCCCCCAAACGCCTTCAAAGCATTAGACCAGTCCTGAGAAAATGACGCGATCCCTTCAAATATACTAAGAACGCGCGCCTTTCTATTGTAATAAATATCCCCGCCGGAGGTTCCGACGGGGACAGTAATGAACCGAAATTTGGTTACTTACTTAATATCAGCCATCCGGCCAGCATTGATGTCGGCCTCAGCCTCAGCAACCGCAGCCGTCAGCGCGTCAAAGATCTCGCCGCCGCCCTCTACATTGCCTTTGAACCAATCATAAACCGGTGTCGCTGCTTCCTTGAAAGCTGCCTTCTCGGCTGGAGTTGGCACATAAAGGTCACCGCCGCCTGCGACAAAGTCCGCGTAGGCTTGGATCGACTTACGCTTTGGCGACGCAAACGTCGCTTGCTGCAGCTGGGAGAACCCGTCCACAACCACTTGGCGCACGTCTTCCGGCATCGCCATGAACGCATCGTTGCTCATCCACCAGAGCGCGCCCATGTAGGCGTGGCCGTCAAGCGTGACGTACTGCAAGCCCGCATCCGGGAACTTCATGCCCATGATGTCGGTGATGCCGTTTTTGGAACCCTCAACAACGCCCGTCTGGAACGATGTGAACAGCTCAGGCCATGGGATCGGCGTTGGGGAGGCACCCAATGCACGGACCAATTCCTGTGGAAGATCAGCCACGACCGTGCGGATTTTCAGGCCTTCCATGTCGGATGGGTTCTGTACGCGACGCTTTGTGTTCGCGAAGTTGCGCCAGCCGCCTGTGTTGCCGATGGTCATCAAGCGGATCTTGTCGCCGGATGTCGCCAGCGCCATTTCGCGCATTTTGCGTGTGAAATCGCCCTCAAGCACCGCTTCTGCCACGCGGTCGTCCGCCATCAGGTAGGGCAGGTCGAGCACTTGAACGTATGGGAACAGGCCAGCCGCGCCGCCGGATGTGGAGATATAGACGTCGATGGAGCCGTCAGCCACACCTTGCAAACACTCAGCGCCCTTGGAGCAAAGCTGCGTGCCGATGAAGAGTTCAACTTCGACCGCGCCGTTGGACGCCGCTTCGACATAGTTTTTGAAAACTACGAGACCGTCATAGTCTTCGTCATTTTCATTCGAGTTCGCCGTCGCGCGGATTTTATATTGCGCATGGCCGTCTGCGTAGGCTGCGAAGCCTGTTGTTGCGAGGAAGCTCGCAGCAAGCAGTGTTTTGGTTAAGCTTTTTAGCATTTTTGGTTCTCCCAGTTTGGTTTTTTAGTTAATTCACAAACCCCGTAAGGCGGGGGATCGTCATCGAAATGGCTGGAACATAAGTGATCAGGAAAATCACGAATATTTCAACCAAAAGGAATGGAATAATGGCGCGCGAGATCGCTTCGACGCGCTCGCCACTGACAGAACTTGCCACGAAGAGCACAAGGCCCATCGGCGGGGTGGCGAGGCCGACGGTCAGGTTCACGCTCATGATGATTGCGAAATGCACAGGGTGCACGCCGAGGTCCACGAAGATGGGTCCCAAGATGGGCCCAAGGATGATGATTGCGGGACCTGCGTCAAGGAACATGCCAACGATGAAGAGCAAGAGGTTGATAAGAAGCAGTAGGATCAAAGGGTTCTCTGACAGGCCAAGGATGATCGCCGCCAATTGCTCTGGTGCGTGCGATAGGCTGACGACTGTTTTGAACGCCATCGCTGCGCCGACGAGTAGAAGGACCACAGCTGATGTACTCGCCGCTTTCATCAAGATCAGCGGCATGTCTTTCATCTTGAGCGTACGTAGGATGAAAAAGCCGACGAGCGTGGCGTAGAACACTGCGATCGCTGCTGCTTCTGTCGGGGTGAAAACGCCCACGAGGATGCCACCTAGGATTAGGACCGGCGTTTGAAGCGGCACCATCGCGCGTTTGCAAACCATACGGAAGTCGTGGCCAACAAGTTGACGTGTGCCAAGGAACAATCCGTGCGCTGCAAGCAATGCGCCACCAAGGCTCAACCAGTTGGCGGTTGTGCTAGGGTCTTCGCCGAGGGGGACAAAGGCCCAGATGATGAGGCCGATGTTGAGGCGCACAAGGATGAAGGACACCCACCACTCCACTGCGCCCATCGATGTGCCTTTCAGCACCATACGTTTCGCGGCAGGCAGATCGTATTT
>JAHEGL010000274.1 GCA_024645145.1 Planktotalea sp. | reverse complement strand
TCAGAGGACTGGCGCAAATCCGACAAGAGATGCGTTTCGAGTTGATTTGCAAACTCTGCGGATGTCGCGTTTTGAATACTAACGACCAGTGCCAAATTTCAAGCCAACCTTTGCGCGTAGTCACTGACCAAAAGGTGAACGGGTGCCTCGTCCTCCTCAATCGTTGCGAAACGCCCGATAGGTTCGCGGAAGATGTTGTCGGTTTCATCATCATTGACTGTGGATACCTCTCCGATCAGGACATCGCCGCCATCCCCCCAGAACGCGTGCCAATCGCCGGGTCGCAAGGTCACGCATTCTCCAGGGGCCAGAGCAAGCCGCGTGCCAGGGCCGTAGTCGCGCAGGATCCCGTCGCACATGACTTGGCCGCCGCGATCCTCGGCAAAGTGGCCCGCGTCGTCGGAGCCGTAGAGTTCCACCACAAGCGTCGCACCGCCACGGTTTATGATATCCTCGGCTTTGATGACGTGGGTGTGCATCGGCGACAGTTGGTCTTGGCGCGAGATCAGGAGCTTTTCAGCGTAGCACATGCCACCGCCCGCCTGCAGATCTGACAGGAAGCCGTTGCGCAAGGTGAACAGGAATAGGCCCATTTTGTCGAAATCACCCGCGCCGTAGTCGGTGATGTCCCAGCCACAGCGGGCGTCAATCACGTGGCCTGCGTTGGGCGCGTTTGCCGCGAATTCGTCCGGCGTCCAATAGGCGAAAGGCGGCAGGACAAAGCCAAACTTGCGCATCATTTCATCCCCTTGCAGTAGGATGGCGTTGATCTCTGATCGTTTCATGTTGCTCTCTTAAATTCGCTGTTCATCTGCGCCATACGCTCCGGCTGCACTTCCATAGTCCAAACACGGATGTTGTCGGCAGCAGCCGCCCCCGCCAAAGCGGTGGAGAGCATAAGCCCGGTGAGCAGTGTTGTTGTGCGTTTCATTGTGGTTCCTCCCTTACAGAAACGTCCTCTTGGCCTGCGTCTACGTTTGCAGGTCCGTCTGTCATGCGTTGCACCAAATGGGCGCGCTGCAATTCTTGAAACTTGATGGGGTCAGCGCCGTCGATAATTGACAACAGGATATCCCCAAGGCGGCGGCCCGCGTGAGCCTGCGGTTGTGCCAGTGTGGTCAGCGGCGGATTGGCGTGTTTTCCAAAATACAAACCGTCGTAGCCGATGACCGATACATCTTCGCCCGGCGTCAAAGAGCGGGCATGCAATGCTTCCAGCGCGCCAAGAGCCATCATATCGGACACACACACGATTGCGGTCGGTGGATTCGGTAAGTCCATCAGGACCCCTGCAGCGGCCGTGCCACCGTCATCAGTGAACTCTGCGATCTGCACCAGATCAGGGTCTTGCGATAGACCATTGTGCGCCACCCCGCGCGTGTATCCATCAAGGCGTTCTTGCGCGAATTGGTATTGCAACGGAGCACCGATGAATCCGATGCGACGATGACCGAGCCGTTCAAGGTGGTTGATCGCGGTGACAAAGGCATCCTCGCCGTCCACGTCGTACCACGCATAATCGACACTGTTGGCCGTCCGGCCATGCACCACAAACGGACATCCCAACTGCTGCAACAATTTGATCCGTGGGTCGTTCTTAAGAGGGCGCGAAATCACAATGCCAGCAACCCGACCGGAGCGTACCAGACGCTCTATACTCGTCATGTCCCCGACCGAAGTCTCAGCCTGACTGACCAACAGATCCCAGTTTCGATCATTTAGCGCTTCACCTAATCCTGCCAAAAGTTGAGCCACGAAGGGTTGCACGTTGGCGCCAATTTGACGGGGCATCAGATAGCAAACAGTCTCAGGTGTGCCGATGGACAAACGTCGCGCATTTTGATTAGCGCTATAGCCCAATTCATCGGCAGCCTTGCGCACACGATCCCGCGTGACTGGGCTGATATCGGCATAGTCGTTCAGTGCGCGGCTAACCGTACTTACAGTCAAACCCAGATGCGCCGCTAACACTTTGAGACTTACTGTCTTGCCTGCCATTGATTCCTCCTCTGGCCTAAACGCTAATCGAAACCGATTTCGAAAAGCAACCGAAATCGGTTTCGGAAGTTTTGAAATTAATTCTCGTAGGCTGTTCTAACTGACAAAAGGCCCAAAATTTCCTTTGGAAGCATTGACAAAACTATGAGCTTTGCATTCAGCGCGCTCCGCAAAATAACCCACGGAAAGAGCCTATCGAT
>JAHEGL010000272.1 GCA_024645145.1 Planktotalea sp. | reverse complement strand
CGCCTGCGCAGAACCCACGCGGCGCAGCAAGATACAGGGTTAGCGGCTTAGCGGTCATCTAAAGCTCCATCGAGAAAAGCAAAGCGTTTTGGTTTTCTCAAGAGGTAGCGTGGGACGAGGCTGTGGTCCAGTGGAACCGAACGCCACAAATGCAAAAGCCGAAGCGATGTGCTCCGGCTTTTGACGTGATTAGTTGGCTGCTGCTGCGACCGGTTCTCTTTCGATCATAGGCTCGCGCGGCGGACATCTCAACACGTCCTTCAGCTCATCAAGCTCAATGAAGTTGTCTGCTTGACGGCGCAACTCGTCAGAAATCATCGGTGGCTGACTGCGGATCGTAGACACCACAGAAACGCGCACGCCTTGACGTTGCAGGCTCTCGATGAGTGGGCGGAAATCGCCATCACCCGAGAAAAGCACGATGTGATCGACGCGTGGCGCAAGTTCCATAGCATCGACAGTGAGTTCGATGTCCATGTTGCCTTTCACTTTGCGACGCTCTTGGCGGTCGGTATATTCCTTGGCTTGCTTGGTCACCATTGTGAAGCCGTTGTAGTTCAGCCAATCGACCAAAGGTCGGATCGGCGAGTACTCATCGTTTTCCAATAATGCTGTGTAATAGAACGCGCGTAACATTTTTCCGCGGCGCATAAATTCTTGCCGCAAAAGTTTATAATCGATGTCGAACCCAAGTGCTTTGGCTGCTGCGTACAAGTTCGACCCATCGATGAACAGCGCGAGCCGTTCGTCTTTGTAAAACATAATTGTCCTTTCAGGTCAGATCCGCCGCGCCGTGAGTGTGTGAGTGATATAAAAATAAATTTGCGACGGGTCAGATCTATAGGGTAGGTCCATCTTGAGTTTGAGGCAGGAGTGAAGAGCGCGAAAAATATGAGCACACCACGCAAAGAGGGTCGCTTGCAGCTTGTCGCTTTGGGGGCAAATGTGTCTGCGAACGGCGAGCCACTTACACAGAATCTGACCCATGCGATTAAGGCAATAGCTGACAGTGGCTTTGACCTTCGCGCTGTGAGTCGATTCTTTAGCACTCCTTGTTTTCCAGCTGGAGCAGGACCCGACTATGTGAACGCGGCTTTGGTGGTACGCACGACACTTACTCCGTTGCAATCGCTTGAGCGGCTGCATGAGATTGAAGCACAGTTTGGTCGTGAGCGGGTCCAGCGCTGGGGGCAGCGCACGCTTGATCTTGATCTGATTGGGGTAGAGAATGAGGTGCTACCCGATGAAGCTGGATATCATAGGTGGCAGGCGCTAGACCCTGCTTTGCAAGCTCAGGCGGCACCCGATCGATTGATCTTACCGCATCCCAGGCTGCAAGATCGCGCATTCGTACTTGTCCCTTTGGTGGATATCGCGCGCCATTGGCGACATCCAGTTTTAGGTGAAACGCTTGTGCAACTTTTGGCGCGTTTACCTGAGCAAGATCTTGCTGAGGTCGTGCTATTATAGTGTCAGCACGCCCTTGAATATCTGCTTGTCAAGCCTAGTTTTGGGGTCTAGAAGGCGTGGTTTCTAGCACCATATCAAATCGGAGAGCTTCATGGCCCGCGTTACAGTAGAAGATTGCGTCGACAAGGTACCTAACCGGTTTGATCTCGTTATGCTCGCAGCACACCGTGCGCGCGAGATTTCAGCAGGTGGTGCAATCACGGTAGATCGTGACAATGATAAAAACCCAGTCGTTTCATTGCGTGAAATCGCAGACGAGACGCAGTTGGCAGATGATTTGCGTGAGCGTTTGATCGAAAACAATCAGACCCAGATCGAAGTCGATGAGCCCGAAGAAGACGCAATGGCTCTTCTCATGGGTGTAGAAGCGGATAAACCTGTTGAAGACGATATGTCCGAAGAAAAGTTGCTTCGCGCTTTGATGGAAGCACAAGGGCAAAGCTAAGTCACTTACGCGCGTAAGGCACTAGATGGATGACCACACCACTGATCTGATGTCCCCCGATGCGCTGCTTGCCACAGTCCGCACTTACAACCCGAAGACAAATGAAAAGTTGATCATGCATGCGTTCGCCTATGGTGAGCGCATGCATGAAGGTCAGTACCGCCATTCGGGCGAACCCTATTTCACACATCCTATTGCTGTGGCAAGTATCCTAGCTGATCAAAAGCTTGACGATGCCACGCTGATCACAGCACTTTTGCACGACACGATTGAAGACACGAAGT
>JAHEGL010000069.1:42-11231 GCA_024645145.1 Planktotalea sp. | reverse complement strand
TTAAAATCATTTTGTAGGTCCAAATGTAGTTCCACACTTCGCCCAAGCTAGAGGTAAGATCTAAAAAACACAATAAAACTTTGCATTTCAATGGTTTCGCCAGGATTTCAAGTGATAATGGCGGAGGCTCAGGGATTCGAACCCTGGGAGGACTTTCACCCTCGTCGGTTTTCAAGACCGGTGCATTCGACCACTCTGCCAAGCCTCCGACGCCGCATCCATACCCAAGCAATCGGACAAGCTCAAGAGCCCAAGCGCAGGAAAACACACTCAATTGGATAACAGTTGACCATTTTTCCGCCCAGCCATGTGCTGCGGACTTTTCATGTGAGCAAAACAAGGCTACATTACGCGTAAGCAATTAAGACATAAATGTCAATTTTGAAGATCGCGTGCACAGCAAAGACCGAAATATCGGCCAGAGTGCGTAGGTTTTGGGGTGAAGGGCGAACAATGAACACCACCACAGGATTAGAACCAAAGCGGAGCAAATGGCTTGCGCTGTCGTTAATTTCGACAGTCGCGCTTGCCGGGTGTCAAGATGGGCAAGGACCTTCTTTCCTACAATCCAAACCCAAAGCTAACGAATTTGTTAATGGAGATCCGTCACGTTCTGTCAAATTGGTGGAACGTGATACAGAAGCGCCGGATGTGTTTCAGGTCACCGAAAGTGGCCTTTGGGATGGCAGACCATCGCTTGGTGGTGTTTGGGTTGCACACCCTGATGTCAAAGATCGGGAACGTGTGATTATTCGCAACGAGAAGAATGGCAAGTTTGTGATCGGTGCGCTGTTCCGCCGTGAACGCGAAAATCCAGACCTCCGCCTTCAGGTCCCTTCAGATGCAGCTGCAACACTTGGTATGCTTGCGGGTCAACCGTCTAAACTGAACGTTACAGCGCTTCGTCGTGAAGCGGTCGCGGAAAGCGCACCTGCGCCAGAAGCAGCGCCGCAGGTTGATGCGCCTAATGCGATTGAAGAAACGGCTCTTGCGCCAACAGCCGGTGCTGTTGCAAGCGCAACACCTAGTTCCGCACCAACACCACCAAAGCCCAAGCCTACTTCCAATAGTCTGAGCAAACCCTTCATCCAGCTCGGAATCTTCAGCGTTGAGCAAAATGCCAACAATAGCGCTGAAGCAATGCGTGTCGCGGGCGTGGTGCCAACGGTCAAGAAATCCAACAGCTCTGACAAGACCTTCTGGCGCGTGCTGGTCGGTCCTGCGCAAACAAGTGCCGAACGCAGCGCATTGCTGAAAAAGATTAAGGCATCCGGCTTCGCAGACGCTTATGCTGTCATCAACTGATTCATAAACGCGAGGGAGGGCCATTTATGCGCCGCCTTATCTCTGTCGGTATTGCTTTAGCTCTGCCATTTCTACTGGCTGTGCCAGCTGTTGCATTCGAGACCCGAGCAACCTCTGCTTTCGTCATTGATCAAACCACTGGAACGGTTTTGCTCAACAAGAATGCAGACCAGATGCTACCACCAGCGTCGATGTCCAAGCTGATGACACTCTACATTGCGTTTGAAGCCTTGCGCGATGGGCGTCTCTCGCTTGATGAAAAGTTGCCAGTCTCAAAACATGCAATGTCGTATGGCGGCTCAACAATGTTTTTGGACACGACAGACCGTATTTCGGTCGAAGATCTCATTCGCGGGATCGTCGTGCTTTCAGGAAACGACGCATGCGCCGTAATCGCAGAGGCCCTTAGCCCGAATGGCACTGAAGCGGGATTTGCGCGCTTTATGACCCAACGCGCACAGCAGCTTGGTATGACCAATTCGACCTTCACCAACTCAAACGGTTGGCCACAAGCCGGGCATCGTATGTCCATGCGCGATCTGGCGCTTCTTGCGAACCGCTTGATCACGGATTTCCCAAATTTTTATCCGCTATTCTCTGAGCGGGAATTTAAGTTTGATGGTCGCGCGCCGCAAAACACACGCAATCGCAATCCTTTGTTGGCACTGGGGATTGGGGCCGACGGTCTCAAGACCGGTCACACTCAGGAAGCAGGCTACGGTCTTGTCGGGTCCGCGAAACAACGTGACCGCCGCGTGATTTTTGTGATTTCGGGTCTCCAATCCGCGCAAGCGCGCGCGGAAGAAGCCGAATCCATCGTCAACTGGGCCTTTCGCCAGTTCGCGGTGAAACCGGTTGCTAAAGCCGGAACGGCTGTCGCGAGCGCTGATGTTTGGATGGGGCGCGATCAGAAAGTACTGCTTGTCCCACTTGAAGATGTATCAATGCTTATGCCTGTAACGTCTCAGGACGATGTGAAAGCGGAAGTCATTTACAACGGGCCAATCACTGCGCCAATCACCAAAGATCAACAGATTGCAGAGCTCGTAATTACCCCTCCCGGCTTGCCCGAAACACGTATTCCGTTGGTCGCAGGGAATGAAGTGCCCGCAGGTGGCTTCACATCGCGCATTGGCACTGTCGCGCAGTTGCTGATCGAGCAGTTGAACGAGCAACCTGCTGCACCAGCTGATCAAGGATCATAACATAATGAATGTGGCCAAAGGGCGCTTCATCAGCTTTGAAGGCATTGATGGCTCCGGTAAATCAACGCAGGCCAAACGCCTTGCTACATCTTTGGAAGCTGACGGGTTTGAAGTTGTGTTGACCCGCGAACCTGGTGGCTCTGAGGGGGCTGAAGAAATTCGCGCGTTGGTCTTGCAGGGCGATCCAGATCGTTGGTCAGCAGAAACAGAAATTTTGCTTTTTACCGCAGCCCGACGTGACCATATGGAGCGTACGATCCTTCCTGCCCTTGCTGCTGGAAAGGTTGTGATCTGTGATCGCTTCGCAGATAGCACACGAATGTATCAAGGCCTTAGCCGAGGGGACTTGCGCGCGTTGGTTGATCAATTGCATGATCTGATGATCGGACGCGAACCGGATTTGACGCTGCTTTTCGATATGGACCCAGACATCTCTCACAGCCGCGCTGTCGAACGGGATAGCATCGACAGTCGGTTTGAAGATTTTGGCGCTGATCTGCAACGTGCTATGCGCACCGGCTTTCTTGATCTTGCGTCCTCCGCGCCTGAGCGGTTTCGCATCATTGATGCAGCGCGTGATATCGATAGCATCGCAAACGATACATTGAGCGTGATCAAGGCACATTTGGAATGAGCGATGAAGGCCTGCCCCAAGCAGACCGCGTTCCAGGCGCGCCACACCCAAAGGATACGCTTGAGCTAATTGGCCAAAGTGCCGCTGAACAGAGTTTTCTGGACGCCTACAATACTGGGCGGTTGCATCATGGCTGGCTAATGATTGGCCCACGTGGCACTGGAAAAGCCACCCTCGCCTACCGCATATCGCGGTTTTTGCTAAGTCAACCCTTGGACGATGGCGGTATGTTTGGCGCACCTGATGCGCCGATTTCATTAGATACGGACCCTCAGCATCCTGTTGCGCGTCGGATCGCGGCTGGCGCTGATCCATCTTTATTTGTGTTGCGTCGTGGTGGCGCTGGCTCAACCGAAAGCGATCAGAAAAAGAACCTAGAAGCGGGAAAGTTTGCCAAAGACATCCGCGTCGATGACGTGCGCAAACTCAATGGGTTCTTCAACTTTTCCTCTGCTGAGGGTGGCCGCCGTGTCGTCATCGTCGATGCAGCGGATGAAATGAACGTACAAGCGGCCAATGCTTTGCTCAAACGTTTGGAAGAACCACCTGAAAACGCGACGCTTTTGCTTGTGACGCACCAGCCTTCGCGCCTTTTGCCAACAATCCGCTCGCGGTGCCGCGAGTTACGACTGTCACCGCTAAATGACGCTGATATGGGCCGCGCACTGCAACAAGCACTGCCTGAGACAGATCTTGATCAAGGTGCACTCAGCGCGCTCACATCGGGCTCTGTGGGCGAAGCGATCCGGATGACAAATCTATCCGGCCCCGCGATTTATGCAGAGCTCGTCGGACTATTCGCCACAATGCCTCGGATGGACCGCGCGCGCGCGCTGCGCCTTGCGGATGCTGCTGCGCAACGCGGCGCAGAGGACAAGCTTGATATGCTTGTAGACCTTATTGCATTGGCTTTGGCGCGCCTCGCACGTGCTGGCACATTGGGAGTCACGCCCACGCCAGAGGCGACAAAGGGTGAAGCTGAAATGATCGCACGCCTGTCGCCTAACCCGCATCAAGCGCGTCGATGGGCGCAAGTTGCACAGGATGTCGATGCAAAGCTACGTCATGGACGCGCCGTGAACCTTGACCCTGCCGCGCTCATCCTAGATACCCTGAGACATATATCGCAGGCGGCGATCTGAGCCGTTCTGACAAGGATGCATGATGAGCACACCGCCCCTGATTACAGACAGCCATTGCCATTTGGATTTCCCCGACTTTGAGGGAGAGCTTCCTGATATTTTGGCACGCGCGACAGACGCTGGCGTGCATCGAATGGTAACCATTTGCACACGGTTGCGCAATGAACCGACCTTGCGCGCATTGGCAGATGCTCACCCTCAGGTCTTTTACGCTGCGGGCACACACCCTATGAGCGCGGCGGAAGAACCCTTAGCGACTTTGGATGAGTTAATCGCCCTGACAAGCCATCCCAAAATGGTTGGCATTGGCGAAACGGGTCTAGATTATCACTACACTGCTGAAAGCATGGGTATTCAAAAGCAGTCTTTAAAAGTGCACATTGAAGCCGCGCAGCGCACTGGCTTGCCCCTGATCGTTCATGCACGCGCGGCGGATGAAGATATGGCAGACATCCTAACCGCAGAATACCGCAATGCGGCCTATTCTTGCGTGATGCATTGCTATTGCTCTGGGCCTGAACTGGCAATGTCATGTCTTGATCTCGGCTTTTATCTTTCTATGTCCGGCATCGCGACATTCCCGAAATCCCAAGAAGTGCGCGACATCTTTGCAGCGGCTCCAATAGAGCGGATTTTAGTCGAAACGGACAGTCCCTATCTTGCCCCCGTCCCTCGTCGCGGAAAGCGCAATGAACCCGCTTATACCGCTTTTACAGCCAAGGTCGGAGCAGAAGTGTTTGGAATGGAAGCCGCCGCATTTGCCGCGCAAACCGAAGAAAACTTTGAACGACTGTTCACAAAAGTCGCTGCATTCAAGGACGCCGCATAATGGCTGAATTACGCTTCACAATCCTTGGCTGCGGATCTTCGGGTGGCGTCCCGCGTCTTGGCGGACATTGGGGCGAATGTGATCCCAACAACCCCAAGAATGCACGTCGCCGTTGCTCTATGCTGATCGAGCGTATTGGCGAAGACGGGACGACACGCGTGCTCATCGATACATCGCCAGACTTGCGCAGCCAACTCTTAGACGCTGGCATTGGTGCACTTGACGCAGTTGCCTATACACATTCGCATGCGGATCATGTCCATGGCATCGATGATTTGCGCATGATCGTCTTTAATATGCGCGCACGTCTACCGGTTTGGGCAGATGGCGCGACCCAGAACGACTTACTGTCGCGCTTTGGTTATGCCTTTGTGCAGCCCCATGGTTCGCCCTACCCGCCGATCCTCGATCTTTTCACGATTGGTGGGGATTTTACTGTGGAGGGCGCGGGCGGTCCCATCACCTTGAGACCCTTTGAAATTGAACATGGCTCTATAGATGCACTGGGCTTTCGCGTTGGCCCGCTTGCTTATTTGCCTGACGTGTCTACGATGAGCGATGAAGCTTGGAGTGCGCTAAAAGGAGCAGATTGCTGGGTTTTGGACGCACTGCGCCGCACGCCGCATCCGAGCCATTCTCACTTGGAGAATTCGCTGTCTTGGATCAAAACATCCGGCGTGCCACGTGCGATCCTAACCAACATGCACATCGATCTGGACTACGAAACAGTTTTGAACGAAACACCCGAGCACATCGCACCCGCCTTTGATGGCATGCGTATCAGCTACGAAGTGTAACCCTTCATGCAAGCGTTGATCGATGTCATTCTACCTGTTTTTATGGTGGTAGGGTTTGGCTATGTGTTGGTCTGGCGCGAGTATCTCAGCGACTTCGCAATAGACAGTATAATGAAGTTTGCCCAACAGGTGGCTGTACCTAGTTTGTTGTTCACCGCGCTCTCGCAAATTGATCTGAGCACCGGGTTTGATCCAGCACTTCTTTTCAGTTTTTATACAGGTGCTGCGATCAGCTTCACACTTGGGTTGTTTGGTGCGCGCCATCTCTTTGGGCGGTCTTGGGAAGACAGTGTTGCGATTGGCTTTTGCGCCTTGTTTTCCAATTCTGTCTTGCTTGGACTCGCGATAACCGAGCGCGCCTACGGCGAAAGCGCGCTGGTCGGGAACTACGCCATCATCGCGATGCATTCGCCATTTTGCTATGGTGTTGGCATAACTGTGATGGAACTGGTGCGCGCAAAAGAAGCAGGAACCAGTATGACCCGTTTGCCGGGAACCGTCCTGAAAGCAATGTTCAGCAATGTCTTGATCATCGCAATCACGCTGGGATTCTTGGTTAACATCTCAGGGTTTTCCATTCCCGCATCCATACAAGGTGGGTTGGATATGATGGTGCGCACCGCACTGCCAACCGCCCTTTTTGCATTGGGTGGCATCCTTTATCGCTATCGTCCAGCTGGCGATATGAAGGTCATTCTTTTTGCCTGCTCTTTGTCACTCTTAGTGCATCCTGCGATCACCTTTTCGCTTGGCAACCTCACTTCCGTCTCTGAAGCGGGTATGCGCTCTGCCGTGATTACATCCGCAATGGCACCTGGCGTGAACGCCTATATGTTCGCAAGTATGTACCAACGCGCGCAGCGGGTCGCAGCATCAACTGTTTTGATTGCGACAGCATTGACGACGATGAGCGCGTGGTTCTGGCTTACGGTGTTGCCCTGAAATCAACCGTTCTGGCCCTAGTCAGCAATCTTTAAAGAGAAGATGCGACGAGCGTGCCGTGCGCCATGGCAACTGCGGCTTGAGTTGGGTCAATCACAGGCACACCAAGATGTTCTTCAAGTCTACCACGATGCCGCGCCATCCCCGCGCAGCCCAGAACAAGACAGCCCGCGCCATCAGCGATAAGGTCAGTACCGACTTCCGTGAGCCGGTGGAATGTGTTTGCCCCGCGCGCGGTTTCATCGACGCTCATGTTAAGTGCACGTTCTCCAGCAAGGCGATCGAGCACACCCATCCGTCGCATGTATTTACGATGACGCTGGATCGAAGGTTCGCCAATGGCGACAACTCCAAAGGTGTCTGCGCGGCAAATGGCCATGGCAAGACCTGATTCCTGAATGCCAAAGACAGGCGCTTTGCTGATTGATCTTGCAGCATCAAGCCCGGGGTCCGAGTAGCAAGCGATCACAAAAGCACGGGCGTCAGGCGACGCTTCCACGACCTTCAAAAGCGGTAAGATAACCGCGTCGCTGTCACGCTGGCTTTCGATCCCGAAAGGTCCTTCAGCCAAAGTCATGCAGCTTACATTTTCAAACCCTTTGAGGCTCTTGCGGAGACCGTCTGTAACTGCTTCATTGGAGTTGGGGTTGATGACGAGGATGCTCATAAGTCAAAGTTCTGCTCTGGCACGGCTGTCCCTTTGCGACTCCCAGCATCGAATTTAGCGCGCACTAGAAACTGGCCATGACCAGCTTTGGCATGGAGCGCGCCTTGCTCAACCACCCGCTTTCCTCGCGAAAGCGTGGTGATAGGCAGACCTGTTACCTCCCATCCCTCAAACGGTGAATAGCCTGCATTGTCATGTTGGTTCTGGGCTGAAATTACGCCCTTGGCGGCCGGATCCCAGATCGCGATGTCTGCGTCAGCACCGATCGCGAGCGTGCCTTTTTGCGGCAACAACCCATAAAGCCGTGCAGCATTGGTGGAACTTAGCGCCACAAATTCAGGCAAGGTCAATCGACCTTTGCCCACCCCTTCCGAAAACAACAAAGGTAGTCGTGCACCAATCCCGGGCATACCATTGGCAATCACCGTAAAGGGCGCATCAGGACCGTTGGCCAGCTTTCCTGTTTCATCCATGCAGTACGGCGAATGATCAGAGCTGACCACGTCGAATGTACCTGCTTGGATATGCTGCCAGAGACTGTCTTGCGTGGCTTTGTCCCGCAGAGGCGGAGAGCACATGAAAGCTGCCCCGTCCATTCCGGGCTTGTCCATGTCCTCGCGTGTGAGAAAGAGATACTGAGGGCAGGTTTCGCCATATATCATTGCACCCGCAGCCCGCGCATTTTGCACTAAAGCAGCCCCTTCGGGCGTGCTGACATGCACAATGAGCAAAGGCGCATCCACAAGCTTGGCCATGCAAATCGCACGGTGGATCGCCTCTTCCTCGGCCAATGCAGGATGTGACAGCGCATGATACTTCGGGGCTGTTAACCCGTGTGCCAGCAAGCGATCTGTCATCCATTTGATCATGCCTGCATTTTCGGCATGCACCATGGTCAATGCGCCATGCTCTTTCGCAACGCTCAAGACATCAAGAAACTGCGCATCGTTTACCAGCATTTTATCGTAAGTCATGAAAAGCTTAAAACTGGTAATGCCGCGTTTGAAGGCCGCTGGCAGCTCTTCGGTAAGAACCTTCTCTGTCGGATCAGAGACAATCAAATGGTAGGAATAATCCAGAACCGATGCGCCCTGCGCGCGGCTATCATAAAGATCAAGTGTTTCAGTGACGCCCATGCCTCGGTGTTGTGCAGCAAAGGGGATAATACAGGTGTTGCCCCCGAAAGCCGCAGAAATGGAGCCGGAGGTATAGTCATCCGCTGTCATACCCCCCGTTGCGGAGTTTTGCGCGATATGTGCATGCGCTTCGATGCCCCCTGGCATGACGAATTTATCACGCGCGTCGATCTCATCTGGCGCACTCAGATCCGTTCCAAGGGCTGCGATCTGCCCATCCTGAATGCCAATGTCTGCCTCGAACATCTCTGAGGCAGTGACACAGGTTCCGCCTTTGATAACGAGATCAAAACTCATGTAAGAGCGGCCAGCTTTGCCTCAAGACGGTCCGCCAGACGCGTCAGTTCGAACTTGTCGAGCGCACTCAGACTTGGACCCGGCGCGCGTACTTTGGGACTGCTAAGCACCCCGCGACGGTGCAGCACCTCTTTTCGAATAGCGAGGCCAAGACCGAGTTGTTGTTCATAGCGCACCATCGGCAAGTAGGCATCAAACAAATCCTCTGCCCCATCAACATCACCTGCGAGATGCCGTGCGACCACTTGCACCATCATCTCTGGATAAGCAAAGCCGGTCATGGCTCCATCGGCGCCGCGCTGCATTTCTTGCGGCAAGAAAAGAGCCGAGTTGCCTGTAAGGATCGACAGACGCCCAGCGCCCTGCCCCGTTGCCTCGCGGATGCGCGATAGCTTGGTGAGACCCGGCCAGTCTTCGTGCTTGAGCATGACGATTTGTTCATGCGCTGCGAATATCTCAAGCAAGGTCTCTACAGAGAAGTTGACGCCTGTCGTTTGCGGATAATCCTGCAAGCAGATCGGCACGTCAGGGCCAAGTGCGTTACACACCTGCGCGAAATAGCCCTTTTGCTTCATATCCGTGTTGAGGCTTGGCATCGGCGCAACCATCACGCCAGCTGCACCTGCGCTCATCACTTCGCCCGTAAGTCGTGCCATATTATCCAAGCCAGGGCCAGAGACGCCGACAACAACGGGCACGCGACCATCGACGCAATCCAGAATATGACGTGCAAAGGTGAGAGACTCTTCAGACGTCAGTTTAGGTGCTTCGCCCATGATGCCAAGGATGGTCATGCCTGACACACCCATCTCAAGGTAGAAATCAACCATGCGATCCGCACTCTTCAAATCAAGTGCACCATCGTCCGTGAATGGCGTAGCGGCGATAATGAAAACGCTATTGCTCTTACGGTGGATCATGCGGCCTCTCCCAAGTGGCAAATGTTTGTGCCACGATGAAAGAGAGGCGCGCATAGCGCAAGGGCTTACCAGCGTTAGCTGACAAACAAATCTTCGTCTTCTTCGTTCATTGCAATCGCAAACGTTTCTTCATCAGAACGTGCAGATACATAGTCACTAAAGAGCGCGCCAATTGGGTCGCTTGCGACATCCCCTATCGGAAGGACTTCGCCATCAGTATCAGGACCAAACCAAGTGACATTCAAGAATTAGCTACCTTCGGTATCCATATAGCGCACATCAATCGTATGCTGCCCCGCGAGCAGGAAGATGGAGTTACTTTGCGACAAACCATCATCAGCCTCATCGGTGTAGACAACAGGCAAGCCACTGATTGACACCATTGCTTGATCATCTGCGCTCAGACCAATTTCATAAAGACCAGACGTCTCAACAGAGATTTGCGTCAGAAATTGGACGCTGCCCTCACTCGGTCCTCCTGCCAACAATTCGTCATCTTGCGATGCAAGCGTCACACCATTGGTGATTTGGGAGACGCCCACATGATTAGCAAAATCCACCTCAAACAGCGAGTCCGCCGTCGTTTCAATCGCCGTCGCAGCAAAGGCAGTTTGCGCCGTCACTGTGGGTATTTCTTCTGGCGTTTCCTCAGGGGCTTCAGGCGCTGAAGGTGCGTCCACAACAGGTGGCCCTGTTGGTGCCTCAGGCGTTTCTTCCGCCGGCTCTTCTGGACGCTCCTCTTCAATTGGCTCTTCAGGAACATCCGGCTCAACAGGAAGAGGCGTCTCTTCAACCACCTCTTCTGAAGGCAGCGCACCAACAAATGAGACGACAGCATCGCCAGTCGAAGGACCTGACCAGTTGAGGTTTAACGATTGCTCACCGTCAATCTCGATATACTGGACTTCGATCTCGTGCGGGCCTTCGGAAAAATCCACCCAGCGCGAAAGAAGATTACCGGGCTCTTCGTTCGTTGTATCCAGAATGACTTCGCCATCGAGCAATACGCGTGCATAGTCGTCCGCAAGAAGCTGAACTTCTTGAAAGCCTGCGGCGGCTACATCAACAACCGAAACATATTTGGACGCGAAATAGTCTTCGCCGGTTTCTGGTGCGAAAGCTCCACTGACCTCCAAATACTGCAAGGCATCTACCGTGCTTGTTGCGTCTGGTTCAGCGTCAAAATTTACGTCTGACAAGGAAGCCACGTCATCAGCAAGCTTGAAATATGAAACAGCAAAACCCGCTGGGTCGGACCCCTCAATAACAGGTGGCTCTGGCTCTGGCTCTGGCTCTGGCTCTGGCTCTGGCTCTG
>JAHEGL010000270.1 GCA_024645145.1 Planktotalea sp. | reverse complement strand
CCAAGTCAGCGGTATTTGGCATGTTGGCTGGAGAAGCCATCAGCCAATACCTGCCGTCGGTTTGAGCACAGAGTAAAAACAAAGGCCATTAGATGAACGCTAAATCAAATACAACATCCGGCTGGGATCAACAGGTCGATCTGCTGGTGATGGGCGCGGGCCCTGCGGGCATGACCACGGCGCTGGTTGCAGCGCTGGAGGGCATCAAACCGTTGATACTTGAAAAATCTGCTTGGGTTGGAGGAACCGCAGCCACCTCGGCTGGAACGGTATGGATTCCAGGCAATCGACAAAGCCTAGAAGCCGGTTACACGGACAGCGCAGATGCCGCTGCTCGTTACATGGATGCGTTGATCGGCGGCCCGGATGTGGATGGCCGACGCACTGCTTATTTGGCGACGGGGCCGAAGGTGGTTGACTACCTGCGTGAAAAAACGGATGTTCACTTCGTGCCTTGCGGGAAGCACCCAGACTATCGGGACATGGATGGTGCAGCGGTCACAGGCCGGGCACTGGCGCCAGCCATGTTTGATGGACGACTTCTGGGTAAAGATTTTGAGCGAGTCCGTCCTCCTATTCCAGAGTTCATGGTTCTGGGCGGAATGATGGCTGGTAAGAGCGATATTGCCCCTTTGATCCATCGCTTTCAATCGATGAGCAACTTCATTTACTCAGGCAAATTATTTTTGCGTTACGTTGTTGATCGTTTGCGTTACTCACGCGGGACGCGCGTTGTCATGGGCAACGCGTTGGTCTCACGTTTGTTTTATAGCCTTCGCAAGAAAAATGTCCCCGTGATGTTTGAGACGACGGTGCAGGAAGTCATCTGGGACGCGGGTCGTGTGGTGGGTGTTGTCACCCAGTCTCAAGGCAAACGCTTACGCATCCAAACTCGCCGAGGGTTGGTCATTGCTACGGGTGGTTATGGCCACAACACAAAGCTGCGTCAAATGTTCATGCCAACACCGACACCGCCGCTCAGTGTTGCTTGTCAAAGTAATACGGGCGATGGCATTGAATTGGGATTGGCACATGGCGGCGTTGTCGCACCAGAAACTCAGGGCCCAGGTGCATTTTGGACACCCGTTTCTGTGACCAAACGACCCGATGGAAGTCGTGGCGTCTACCCCCACTTGTCGCTTGATCGTGCCAAGCCTGGACTGATTGCCGTCAACAGCGCCGGCAAACGTTTTGTCAACGAAGCCAACTCTTACCATGACTTTGTTGAAGGCATGTATGCCTCGCACAAGGCGGTGCCAACGATGCCGGCTTACCTAATTTGTGAAGCAAATTTCGTGAAGCAATACGGTCTTGGCAATGTCTATCCAGGCACTACAAATCTGAAACGCTTTGAGGCGGACGGTTACCTCTTGACTGCGCCTACGCTTGAGGCCTTGGCATTGAAACTCAAAATACCGTCAGAAAATCTGACGGCAACTGTGAGCCGTTACAACGCCATGGCGGTTCAAGGTAAAGATCTAGATTTTGGCAAGGGCGACAGCGAACTGAATCGTTTCAACGGCGACCCCACGCAAATGCCCAATCCCTGCCTGCGTCCCATCGCGCATGGCCCGTTCGTCGCCATGGAAGTTTGGTCTGCTGAGATTGGCACCAGCACTGGATTGATGACCAACGCCGATGCACAAGTGTTGGATTCCCAAGGGCAGGTGCGCGATGGTTTGTATGCGGTTGGCAATGACATGGCGTCCATCATGATGGGAACCTATCCTGGCCCAGGAACGACGCTTGGCCCAGGGCTGACATTTGGCTATCGTGCCGCGATGCACGCAGCGGGCAAAACTGTTTGATTTCTTATTTAAAGCGAACACGATGAATAAAACGTCTTATCTGCATCAAACCTTTGGTTTGGATGGCCGTACGGCCTTGGTCACAGGGTCTGCGCGCGGCATTGGGTTGTCCATTGCAACCGCGCTTGGCAACGCGGGTGCGCGAGTGATCATCAACGATCTTCGATCAGCGGCCTGCGATGAAGCTGTCGCAGGCTTGCAAGCGCAAGGCATCGATGCACGCGGCGCTAGTTTTGATGTGTCTGACCATGCTGCCGTGCAGGCGGCACATCAGCAGCTGCTTGCCGAGCATTGGGATGTCGATATTTTGATCAACAACGCGGGCAACCAAAATCGCAAACCTTTGATTGAAACGACGCCTGTGGAGTGGCAGCAGTTGATGAATGTGCACGTCAA
>JAHEGL010000255.1 GCA_024645145.1 Planktotalea sp. | reverse complement strand
ATGTTTCGTTTCTCGAAGAAGCACCAGAGCCCACCCAAGGAGGCGATCTTCGCGGTGGAGACGGGGATGATTTGCTCATCCTTGCTGGTGGTGACACGGCACAAGGCGGTGAGGGTGAGGGTGAGGATCTTTTTGTGCTCAACGAGAATATGGTTGATGAGAATACCGTGCGGATCGTTTACTAAACCAGCGCTGACGATGTCATCGCAGTGCAATACGCAGGTGAGGATGCCCCCGTTTTGGATACGCGAGATCGCGGGGATGACGCCATTATATTGATTGGAGAAGATATACTGGCACTGGTGGAAGGTGGTGCTGGAATTTCGCCTACGGATATTCGTCTTGTTCAGGACGTTCGGATTTAATTAACTTTTGACTTAGAGTGCTTTTTGTTTTCACATTACCTTATTTAGTAACTAAGTCTTTCTGGAGGAGCATATGTTGCGTCACTTTATTGCTGTACTAATACTATCTCTAAGTTTTCCAATGGCTGTTTCGGCCGCTTCGCTTGTTGCGAAAGTGGATGTCTCTAGCCAAACGATGACAGTTATTCGTTATGGAGAAGTGATCCATCGTTGGCCTGTCTCGACTGCGCGTAAAAGCAAGTACACGCCGCGCGGAAGCTATTCACCCAAGAGCCTGTCGCGGTATCATAAATCCAGCCTCTATAATAATGCGCCAATGCCGTACTCTATTTTCTTTCGGGGCAATTACGCGGTGCATGGAACAAACCAAACGTCTAAATTAGGACGTCCTGCCTCTGCCGGTTGCGTGCGCCTTCATACGTCAAATGCAGCAAAGTTGTTTTCACTGGTCAAGAAGCACGGGTTTAAAAACACGCTAATAGTGGTTCAGAACTAACCGTAGACTGCGCCCCAACGTTCGATCAGTTGCTGTTGCAGCGCTTTCGCGCGACGGTTCCAAGCGCGAGCGCCCTTGGGTGCCTCTTTGTCAGCCTTCTTGATACTACGCCGACGATTTGTATCAGCGCAGATCATCGCAAATGCGAGCTGTTTGCCATTGGGCGCGAGCATGTAACCGCTTAGCGCACTCACGAAATTAAGCGTTCCTGTTTTGGCGTTTACTTTTATCGGGTGGTTCTTGATCACTTTGCGTTTCGCATCGCGCATCGCGACGGGCTTAAAGAGCTCGGCAAATCCTGCGTGCCCGCGTGCAACGAGCATGGCGTTTACCATTCCTTGCGCAGTGACTTTGCTCGCATCGCTCAAGCCCGAATGATCTGCAAAGCTGGCGTTGCCCATGCTCAGGGCGTCATTGGCCCAACGGCTCATCAATTTTGCAGAGGCTTTTAACGTCGTAGCGCGACCGCCGCGTTGTCGCGTCGCGGTCAGGCCAACGACTTCAGCGGTTAGATTGGTCGAAAACTTCAGCATATCTCGCAAGATGGTACTGAGCGGTGCGCTTGTGTGCGTCACGAGCGCGCGTGATTGGGGAACACGCGTGGACCGTTTCGGGTTCTTTAGAACTATACCTTGCGCACGCGCAAAGGTCTGAAAAACATCCGCCGCATAAAGACCAGGTTTGCGAATAGGCAACCAACGCGCGCCACTCTTGCCAAGTGCACTGCGCGCAACACTCCATTGATCAATGCCACCGGCGTCTTTGTAAGAATAAACAGGCAAATCACGCGCCGCGATTGACATTTTGGAAATGTACACGCGGGGGCGATGATTGTTCGAGCGTGCATCCATTGAAACGTTGTAGCCATTGCTGCCACGACGCCATTCAAAGCGAACCCGGTTGAAATTTAGGTTCAGCCCAGACACTGCTGGATTGTAGCTCACATGATCAGGCTGGGATGGGTCGATATCGTTTAAGTTTGGCAAGGCGTTGTCGACATAAAAAAATTGCCCGCGCACTTCGCGAATACCGAGTGATTTGAGCTTTGCAGCCATATCAAAAAGCGCGTTGGTATCGAGCGTCGGGTCACCGCCACCGATCAAAAACAAATCCCCGCTCACTATGCCATTGGCGATTGAGCCATTGGTTGAGACCTGCGTGCCAAATCGAAAGTTAGGGCCAAGCGCATCAAGGGCGTAAAGCGCTGTTATTGCCTTGGCTGTGCTGGCTGGGGGCAGGCCAGTGGTTTGTTTATTCGTCTCAAGAAGTTTGCCACTGCGCAGATCTGCGACAGCAAACCCCACGGTGCCCCCAAGTTGTGCGGCGTCAATAAGCGCCTGCGGTGTTGCCG
>JAHEGL010000254.1 GCA_024645145.1 Planktotalea sp. | reverse complement strand
CCCTTCATAGATCTCCTGCACAGTTGCGCGCACGTTCGGCTCTACATCACCTCCACGGTACACACTTACCAAAGCGTTAGGCTCTTCACTGCCCGCAGTCAGCACACCCCGTGGGCGATGATACTTGAAAGAGCGCCCCATAAGCCGCTGATCATTTGCAAGCAGTGCTGACGCGACAGTATCGCCAGCAAACCCTTGATACCGGTTCCCGTCAAATGTGAAATTTACGCGCTGCGTGCGATCAATCAGACCCTTGTGATCAACTCTCATGACATCGCTCGCTTTACGTCTGCGGCCAAGGCGGTCTCTAGAACCTCATGGCTTACGGTGTTGCGCGTAACGACAATCCACGCGGCACAGCCAGATTCGTGCTGCCACAGATCGCGCGTCACGCCAGCAGGATTGTCGCGATTGTGGACATAGTCATCCCAAGCCGCCTCTCCAGCATCTGGATCGGGCCGCGCCAAAGCAACTGAATCGCCCATATAATAGAACTCTCGAAGATCCCGCTCTCCGCACACCGGACAAGTCAGACGCATGTCATCCCCTTTAGCGCTTTGCAGCACTTCATTTTTCTAAATAAACTCCCGCCGGAGGCTCCCATACTCTCAAACCTCCTAGTGCAAGTTATGCTGAGAGCCGGTGCCCTCTTCATCCATCAAACCGGCCCCCGTGCGGAACCGATCAAGTCTGAACCCCGTCGCCTCGCTGTGATACTGATCTGTTGCAATAAGATGCGAGAAAACGGAACCCGAGCCAGGCACAGCCTTAAACCCGCCATAACACCAACCGCAGTTGATATAGAGACCGTCGATATGGCTCTTGTCGATAATCGGGCTCCCATCGGGGGTCATATCCATGATCCCCCCCCAGGAACGTAGCACTTTCGCCTCACCAATCATCGGCATTAGCGTCATTCCCGCTTCCATAACGTGCTCTTTCATCGGCAGGTTCCCGCGCGACGCATAAGACGCGTAGAAATCAAGATCGCCGCCAAAGACCAAACCGCCCTTGTCTGATTGACTGATATAGAAGTGTCCCATTCCAAAACTGATCACATGATCAATAACCGGCTTGAGCCCTTCAGTCACAAATGCTTGCAACACATGGCTTTCAATCGGCAAACGCATCCCCGCCATGGCCGCCACCTGACCTGATCGCCCGGCAACTGTCATGCCAATTTTTTTCGCCTTGATCACACCACGTGTGGTTTGCACACCTGTCACCGCGCCATTTTCAATGTCGATGCCTGTCACTTCACAGTTTTGGATAATATCAACACCGCGCATATCCGCGCCGCGCGCAAATCCCCACGCCACCGCATCATGACGCGCCGTACCACCACGGGAATGCAAAAGCCCGCCATAGATAGGAAAACGCACATTATCGAAATCGAGATAAGGCAGGTGCTTTCGCACACCTTCGCGGTCCAGCAGAGTAGCATCATCACCTTGGTTCACCATCGAATTGCCACGACGCACGAAGGCATCACGCTGACCATCCGAATGGAAAAGGTTAATCAATCCGCGCTGCGAATGCATGACGTTATAGTTCAGGTCTTCTTCGAGACCTTCCCATAGCTTTAAAGAGTGGCTGTAAAACTCGGAGTTTCCATTGAGGAAGTAATTGGCGCGCACAATGGTTGTATTGCGACCGACATTACCTCCGCCAATATAGCCTTTTTCAAGAACCGCTATATTGGTCAGCCCGTGGTTCTTCGCCAGATAGTAGGCCGTCGACAAACCATGCCCACCTCCGCCAATGATAATGGCGTCATATTCGGCCTTTGGTTCCGGATCACGCCAATGCGCGCCCCACCCCTTGTTGCCTGATAGACCTTCTTTGAGAATGCGTAATGCTGAGAACCGCATGCCTCTCCCTCCGGCGTTACAGAGTTTTGAATTAAGCGGGTTTCGAAAGGACATGCAACGCCACAACGACATTGCGTGTCTGTTTTAGACTTTTATTGAGTTCAAGGTTAGGTTGCCCCCTTGTTAAAAGAGCTTAAAGACCCGTCGCACGGTAGCTTGCGGCAACTTTACTGATCGAAACCAGATAGGCCGCCGTACGCAGATCTTCGACATCATCGCGGCTATGCCAAACATCGGCCATCGCTTGATAAGAAATGCGCATCGTATCATCGAGACCAGATCGGACCAGTTCCAATTCATCTGCGCCGCGCAAATATTTCTCTTTGAAATCGGGCGACAACT
>JAHEGL010000060.1 GCA_024645145.1 Planktotalea sp. | reverse complement strand
TGGCCTAAAGGCTGGCGGCTATTGGCCCCATAACCTCGAGAAGCGCGGGATCATCAATCACCAATCCACTGTCTTTCTGTTTGACCCTGACACCGGCAAAGTGGCTGCGATTGTCGGCGGTAACTATCTGACGGCGCTTCGCACGGCTGCTGCGTCATCTGTGTCAATCAAGCATCTTGCGCGCAAAGACGCAAAGGTGATGGGCATGGTGGGTGCGGGTCATCAAGCGACGTTCCAGTTGCGTGCTGCGCTGGAGCAGCGGGAGTTCGAGAAGGTGATTGGTTGGAATTACCACCCTGAAATGCTGCCAAATATCGAAAAAGTCGCCCAAGAGGCGGGTGTTCCGTTTGAAGCGGTTGAGCTTGAAGGGTTGGGCGAGGCGGATGTTGTGATTTATATCACCTCCACATTTGCGCCGACAATCATGGCAGAGCATATCAGTGCGGGCACACATATTGCTTGCATGGGCACTGACACCAAAGGCAAGCAAGAGGTCGAAGCGGCGCTGCTGGCGCAGACCACGGTGTTTACCGACGAGGTGGCACAGTCGATTTCCATCGGAGAGGCGCAGCACGCGATTGCGGCTGGCTTGATCCAAGAGGTGGATGTGCATCAAATTGGTGCGGTGATTAACGGCGCACACGAAGGGCGCACCTCTGATGAAGAGATCACGCTGTTTGATGGCACAGGCGTAGGTTTGCAGGACCTCGCTGTGTCAGCCGCAATTGTGCGTATGGCTGTTGAGCAGGGTGTTGCGATTGAGGTGGATTTTTAAAGCACCTGAGTGAGAAAAGATTGAGCGTTTTGAACTCCTCAACCGAGGGCACGCCATTTTTCCACAGCGCTGCAACTTTGGGTTTGGTATCGGCAAAGCCTGCTTCGACAGAGAGTAATATCGGGTCAGTCGTTAGCTAAGAGGCAGTACCGGATGGGCGCAGTGTGACTTTGCCAGGGCGCTCAGCGATCACATTGGGAAAGGTGAGATCAGCGGCGGTGTCTGTGCAAAACGGGCTATCGGCAGAGGCGTGCGGCGCTAGCGCAAGAAGCACGATTGCGGTGAGAAAGACTTTGAGCATTCTGTTTTTCCGATGCTGGTTTGAAACCTTTATGAATGTGCATAGCATAACAGAAAAAAGGCGCCACAGATGCAGCGCCTTTTCTAGGTTTGTGAGTGAGCGAAGCTTATGCGTCGTCCATGTTTTTTGGCAGAACCAAGTTCAGAACAATCGCCATCAGCGCAGTTGGTGCAACCGCGGATGTTGCGAGTGTTTTCACAACGCCCGGCAGATACTGAACAGCCGTTGGTACAAGGTTCAGACCCAAACCAAATGCGAGGCTTACCGCGATGATGATCATCGTGCGACGTGTCATCTTCTCTTCTGCGAGAACATTTAGGCCAGCAGCCGCAACCATGCCGAACATCACGATCACACCGCCGCCAAGTACTGGCAAAGGCATGGACGCGATGACTGCGCCGATCTTTGGGACCAGACCACAGACAACCATAATTGCACCGGCAATAGTCACAACGTGACGCGACATAACGCCTGTCATGCCGATGATGCCGACGTTCTGGCTGAAGGATGTGTTTGGCAAGCCGCCGAAGACGCCAGCAACTGCTGTGCCCAGACCGTCCGCATATGTAGCACCTGCGATTTCTTCGTCTGTGGCTTCGCGATTTGCGCCCGCTTTCGTTGTCGCGGATGCGTCGCCCACAGTTTCAATCGCAGAGACGATAGAAACAAGGGTGACTGCGATGACAGCGCCGAGGTTGAATTCAAAACCGTATGGCAGAGGCTGAATGGATGTGATCCAGCTCGCGTTTGCGACTGCGCCGAAGTTAACCATGCCAAGTGCGAATGCGAGTGCGTAACCTGCGAGCAAACCAATCAGGATTGCGGCCATGGACAGAATGCCTTTGGTGAAGAACTTGAGGATCAGGGAGACCACGATCACCGTGAGTGCGACGGACCAGTGCTTGAGGGAGCCAAAGCTTTCTGCTTCCATCTGGAAGGTCGCTGCGCCACCCGCTGCGTATTTGATCGCAACAGGGATGAGGTAAAGACCGATCGCGAGGATAACGAGACCTGTGACCAACGGTGGGAACAAGAAACGCAAATGCTGGATAACAGAGCCAAGCAGGAAGTGAACAACACCACCGATGATGCAGGCTGTCAGAGCGACGCCAAGACCTTGCGTCGCTGCGATACCAGCGAGAACTCCAACGAATGCGAAGCTTGTGCCCTGCATGATTGGCAGACGCGCACCGATTGGGCCAACACCAACAGTTTGGAACAGCGTTGCGATACCCGCGAACAACATAGCCATTTGGATGAGATAGACTTGCTCGGCACTTCCGAATGCAAGGCCAGCTGCGCCCGCAACAATAATCGAGGGCGTGACGTTAGAGGCGAACATCGCCAGAACGTGCTGCGCGCCCAGTGGAACGGCTTGGCCGAGTGGTGGAGTGGTATTTGGATCGCTGTATGCGCCCATCGATGTATCAGCCATTGGTATTCTCCCCTTCATAGCTGTGAGTGTGGACCGCTTCTGTGTCGGTCATGTTTCGTCCCTTACCACAATATGTGGGTTTGAGAGCGGAAATTCTTCCAAGTTGTTGCCGTCGCCAATTCTATCGACAACTGCGAACTGACCAGAGCCCGATAAAGGCGTCAAAACGCCATGCCAGGTGCCTTTGTGAAAGTTGATGGCTTGGCCTGCTTGTGTTTCGAATGCGATGGGCGTGCTTGGGGTTCCGTTGTCGTCCGGTGCGACGATGACGAGGAAGCCGTCGTTGCTCATCGGGATGAACGCTTGGGATCCGAGTGGGTGACGCTCGACCAGATTAAATTCATATGGAAGCGTGCGGATTTTGGCGTTGAACAGGCTCAGAGCCGCACGGCCGGTGCCAAAATCCATTTGCGCGCGGTCATGATACCGCTCGCATTTGCCCAGATTGATGATCATGTCGGAATCGCCGGTGCAATCGATCAGATCACCGTAAGGGGCGAAATTTTCTGGGGTGATGGGTTGGATTTGGATTTCAACGTTCACGGCAGAATGTCCATCAAGCGGAAATCAGCGATACGTTCGACCTGTTTGCAGGCCTCTGCGAATTCAGTGGCACGGTCGTTGTTGATGCGGCGGTTGAACGCGTCAAGGATGCTGGCTTTGTCATGATCGCGTACCGCAATTATGAAGGGGAAGCCGTGTTTGCTGACGTACTCTTCATTCAGTTTTGTGAACGTCGCTTTTTCATCCTCTGTTAGATAATCCAGACCTGCGGCGGCTTGCTCTGCGGTGCTTTCAGCTGTGAGGCTATTGGCCTGAGCGAGTTTGCCTGCAAGATCGGGGTGCGCTGTAAGCACGCCGAGGCGTTGCTCTTCGCTTGCGGAGCGGAAAATACGGCAAAGCGCGTTGTGCAGGCCGATGGCTGTGTCGTGGGTGCGGCCGAGTTCAAGCTCAAATGCGCCTTCTGCAATCCATGGCGAATGCTCGAAAATGGAGCCGTATTTCGCAACGAAGGTGTCGCGTGTCATTTCAGAAGGACGCTCATAACGCACATGCGGGTTCTGCGCTGCCCAATGATCCGCGATCTGTTCGCGGGTGGCGAACCAAACGCCGTCATGGCTATTTGCGTAGGCAAGAAAATCTTGCAAAGCCTGTGCACGTCCGGGGCGACCCATGAGACGGCAATGGAGGCCAATCGACATCATGCGACCGCCTTCTGCGTACAGCACATCAAAGCTGGCTTTGAGATATTCGAAGAAATGCGCGCCTGTGTTGAAGCCTTGGGGCGTCGCAAAACGCATGTCGTTGGCGTCCATCGTGTAGGGGACGACAAGTTGATCGTGATCACCAAATTCTATCCAGTATGGGACATCATCTGCGATTGAATCGGCCACGTATTTGAACGAGCCATTCTCTGCCGCGAGGCGCACCGTGTTGTCAGAACAGCGCCCGATATAGAGTCCGACAGGGGCTTCACCGACGACTTCTGTATGAAGGCGGATTGCCTCTTTCAAATCGGCGGATTCGACTTCGGCGCTCGCGTCTTTGTATTCGATCCATTTGAGACCATGGCTGGCGATTTCCCAGCCAGCCTCTTTCATCGCGCGCACTTGAGCAGGGGCGCGGGCGAGGGCGGTTGTGACGCCGTAAACTGTGATGGGTGTTTTTTCGAGCATACGGTGAAGGCGCCAAAACCCCGCGCGCGCGCCGTATTCATAGACTGATTCCATGTTCCAGTGACGCTGACCGGGCCACTGTGCGGCCCCGACGATTTCGGACAAGAACGCTTCTGATGCGGCGTCCCCATGAAGGATGTTGTTTTCGCCACCTTCTTCGTAATTCATCACAATTTGCACCGCGATCTTGGCACCATTTGGCCAGTTCGCTGCGGGCGGCGTCGCGCCATAGCCATGCATATCACGAGGGTAACGAGTCATTGCGGTCTTCTCCTGCCTTTTGGAGTAATAAACCAGAACATTAGAAAATTTTTTCAAAAAAATCCGAATACACTATCGGATTGATCAAACTTTCGCCGTGATAGAGAAAGATGCGAAATAATCAAGCAAATCAGGAGTGAGCGCGATGGCCGGATATTTGACGACACATGTTTTGGATACTGCACGCGGTTGCCCTGCGGCGGGAATCAAGATCGCCTTGTATCGCGTGGCCGGCGACGCACGAGAGAAGATCGCCGAGAGCGTGACCAATGCGGATGGCCGCACCGATGCGCCGATCTTGCCTAAAGATGCGTTTGAGGTTGGGACCTATGAACTGGTGTTCTTCGCAGCGGAGTATTTGCGTTCTGAGTGCGGCGTCACGGATGACCCGTTGTTCTTGGGCGAGGTGCCAATTCGCTTTGGCATGAATGAAGAGGCGCACTATCACGTGCCTTTGTTGCTCTCGCCCTATGGGTATTCGACGTATCGGGGGAGTTAAGCGCGTCTGTTGAGCTTACAGTTATGACGTGCAGGACACTGAATTTTTGGCTTAGGGTCGAATAGTTGGCCGATGATCGGGCTAGCAATCCGATCGGGTCTCTCGCGCGATGTTGCATCTGTTTATAGCTTTGCGTGTTGTTTGATCCATTCTATGAATGGGTTATGACATTTGACCAGATCAAAACCTTTCTTTGGGTGGCCTGCTTGGGCGGGTTTCGCCGTGCAGCAGAGCGGCTGAACCTGTCACAACCGGCAGTGTCCACCCGCATTGCGAACCTTGAGCAGGAGTTGCGCGTGCCCCTTTTTGAGCGCGGGCCGGGTGAATTGATCCTGACCAAGCACGGCACGCTGTTGTTATAATACGCTGAATAGATGCTGTTCGTAGAAGAAGAGATAAAACAGCGCGTCGCCAACCCGTCCGAAACCGAAGGTCTGTTTCGCGTGGGTGCCTCTGAGACTATCGCGCAAGCTTGGTTGCCCGATTTTCTTAAGACACTCAGTGAAAAATACCCGCGCGTGAATGTGGATTTGACGGTAGATATTTCTCTGAACCTGCGCGCGGCCTTGCTGGAACGAAAGCTTGATCTCGCTTTGCTTATGGGCCCAGTGTCCGAATTTTCGGTCCAGAATGTCGAGCTGCCGTCATTCGATCTGCATTGGTATCGCGCCGCTTTACCGCTCCCTCCATCCGCTCGATCATAAACTCCATGAACAAGCGGGCTTTTGGGTCTTGGTGGCGGCGGTGGGTATAGAGACACGCCATTTGCACGGGCAAAGGTGGGGTGTCAGAGGCGACGACGACTAAGGCGCCGGAGGCAAGGTAATCCGCGATCTCAAAAACAGGACGCAGGGCGATGCCAGCGCCTTGTAGGGCCCAATCGGTGAGAACATCGCTGTCGTCACACTCGAACCGTCCTTGTACGTCGAATTTGCGGGGGCCATCGGAGGTAGAGAGTTCCCATTGGAACTCTGTAGCACCGGGGAAGCGTAGGTTGAGGCAGTTGTGTTGGCCGCGGTCGATGTCCGTTCCGCTTTTGGGATGACCATGTTCGGCGATGTAGGAGGGGGCGGCGCATAAGACGCGTTCGCAATCGGCGATCTTGCGGATGCGCAAGTTGGAATCTTCCGGGCGCCCCAAGAAGAACGCGATGTCGAGGCCTTCTGCGGTGAGATCAATCTTGCGATCGCTCATGCGCAGACGGACATCGATGAGCGGAAAATTTTGTGCAAATTCTGGGACATGCGGCGCGATCAGACGGCGACCCACGCCAAGCGGTGCTGCGATATGCAACGTGCCGCGCGGGTTTTCTGTGGCGTCGCCAACGCCTGCTTCTGCGACTTCAACCGCCTCGAGAACTGCGCAGGCACCGCCGTAAAAGATCGTGCCTTGCTCTGTCGGGGTCAGCGAGCGCGTGGTGCGTTGAAATAATCGCACGCCAAGATGGCTTTCGAGTTGCGAGATACGTGCGGAGGTGACAGCAGGTGAAATACGTTGATCGCGCGCGGCGGCAGACATGCTACCAAGTTCGTAAATGCGCACGAACGTACGAAGGTTATCGAAGTAAGACATTGTTTGGCTATTTTTGACACTCTTTGTGGAATGCCAATTATAGCGGAAAAATAGCCAAGTGGATAGTCTGTGCTCAACGAAGGGAGACAGCATCAATGTATGATTTAGCAATACTCTGGGATTGGATCGCATTCGCGGTCCGTTGGCTGCATGTGGTCACGGCTATGGCGTGGATTGGCGCGTCTTTCTTTTTCATCGCATTGGACCTTGGTTTGCGCAAAGCTCGGAGTGCGCCAGAAGGTGTGTTTGGAGAGGAATGGCAGGTGCATGGGGGTGGTTTTTACCACATCCAGAAGTACCTTGTTGCCCCTGAAAATATGCCCGAGCATCTGATTTGGCACAAATGGCAGAGCTATATTACATGGGTGTCTGGTGCCGCTTTGTTGATGATTGTCTATTGGGCGGGGGCGGAGCTGTTCCTGATTGATCCTGCTAAAGCGGATTTGTCGGTGTTCATGGCAATCGTCATTTCTGCGGGGTCTTTGACGATCGGTTGGATTGCTTATGACTTCATGTGCAAATCGCAATTGGGTGAGACGCCGACATTGCTGATGGTGCTTTTGTTCGTGATCCTAGTGGTCATGGCTTGGGGCTATAACGAAGTGTTCACAGGGCGCGCGGCGCTTTTGCATTTGGGTGCGTTCACGGCCACGATCATGACAGCGAATGTGTTCTTTATCATCATGCCGAACCAGCGCATTGTTGTGGCTGACCTGAAAGCAGGGCGCACGCCGGATGCGAAGTACGGCAAGATCGCCAAGCTGCGCAGCACGCATAACAACTATTTGACGTTGCCTGTGATCTTCTTGATGCTCTCAAACCATTATCCTTTGGCGTTTGGTACAGAGTATTCTTGGATCATCGCATCGTTGATTTTCCTTACGGGTGTGACGATCCGTCATTACTTCAATACGCTGCATTCAACGGGGAAGGGACCAAGCTGGACTTGGGCGGTGACGGTGATTTTGATGATCATCATTGCCTGGCTCAGCACCGCGAACACATGGGGTGAAGATTACGATGTGGCTGACGCACAGCCGTTGTCTGCGCATCAAGAAATGTTGGTGGCTTCAGCTGGCTATGAAGAAGTGGAAAACATCGTTCTTGGGCGGTGTTCGATGTGTCATGCCCGTGAGCCCAGCTGGGATGGTATTCGCTGGGCCCCAAAGGGTTTATTTCTAGAGACCCGCTACGACATTGCGCGCGGTGCGCGTGAAATTTATCTTCAAGCGGGTGTTTCGCATGCCATGCCGCCTGCCAATATCACCGAGCTTCCTGAAGAAGATCGCGTGAAGATTGTGCGGTGGTTTCGGAGTGCCGGGAAAGTCGCTGAAGCCCAAGAGTGATTTTTGGTTTACGCGCCGCGAAGCTTGCGGAACCAACCCTTCTTGGGTGCATCTTCATCGACGGTTGCTTCTTCTTCACCGTCTTCAGGTGCGCCAACAGCATCTTGAAAAGCGGTAAAGAACTGATCAGCCATTTTCTTGGCAAAGCCATCCACGATGCGTGACCCAAGTTGGGCAAGTTTACCGCCGACTTTTGCTTCGACATCGTAGTGTAGGATTGTTTGATCGCCATCTGCTTCAAGGCGTACGTTTGCGCCACCTTTGGCAAAGCCAGCGGCACCGCCTTTGCCAGCCCCTGTCAGCGTTAGGCTTTCGTTTTCGACCATTTCGCTCAGCTCGACAGCGCCTTTGAAGGTGGCTTTCACGGGGCCAACTTTTTGCACAACTGTCGCTTCAAACCCTTCGGTCGCAGAGCCGGTCATTTCTTTACAGCCTGGCACACAAGACGCGAGCACGTCTCGGTCTAACAGGGCTGCGTAAACGGTAGCTGGATCTGCGTTGATGGTTTTTGAATCGCTCAGGTTCATGGGCTAGGTCCGATCTTGGGGCATGGCTGATATGTTGGTGCAATCCAACACTGCCAGCCCCAATTTTGCAATCGGTTTACGCGCCGCGCACGGTATCGATCATCAGTTGCACGTTCTCGGGGTCGGCGTCGGGTGTGATACCATGACCAAGATTGAAGATGTGCGGACCGTTTGAGAGGGCCTCAACGATGCGGCGTGTTTCAGACACCAACGCGTCGCCACCTGTGACCATGTGGCTAGAGGCAAGGTTGCCCTGAACGCATCCATCAGGTTGCACATTTTCGGCAACCCATTCCGCGCTGACGGCGTCGTCGAATGCGATGCAATCGGCACCTGTTGCTTTGTGCGCTCCGATGTAGCGCTCACCCGCGCCGCGCGGGAAGGCAATGATGGGCGTGTTCGGGTGCGACGCGCGCACGCCATCGATAATCTTGCGCATAGGGGTCAGCGAGTAGTTATCAAAGTCATCGCCTTTGAGTGAACCTGCCCAGCTGTCGAACAATTTGACAACTTCTGCGCCCGCTTCGATCTGCTTGTTGAGATAAAGGATGGTCGCTTCTGTGATGCGATCGAGCACGCCTTCAAACACTGCTTTGTTTTCAGCTTTCAATGCATGCGCCGGAGCTTGATCAGGCGTGCCTTTGCCACCGATCATATAGGTCGCAACGGTCCAAGGGGCACCCGCGAAACCGATGAGTGTTGTCTCATCAGGAAGCGATTTAGAGAGTGTGTTCACGGTTTGATAGATCGGGTCAAGGTGGTCGTGAATTTCATCCGCTGGTTTCAAAGCATCGAGTTCTGCTTGCGACGTGATTGTGGACAAACGTGGCCCTTCACCAGTTTCAAAGCGCAAATCAGCGCCCAAGGCTTGCGGGACCAAGAGGATGTCAGCGAACAAGATCGACGCATCGAACCCATACCGGCGGATCGGCTGGAGCGTGACTTCTGTGGCCAGTTCAGAATTGTAGCAAAGCGACAGGAAATCGCCCGCTTGAGACCGCGTAGCGCGGTACTCTGGCAAATACCGTCCTGCTTGGCGCATCATCCAGATAGGAGGTGTTGGCAATGTTTCACCGCTGAGCGAGCGCAGGATGGTTTTCTGAGAAGTCATAGAGATATTCCTTGGTTTTCGAGATGCGAAGGCGCGAGCGCTTCTAGTATTAAGTCAGCGACGCGACGTGCGTCTTCTTCATGAGCCAAATGGCCCAGACCTGAAAGCATATCCCCGCGCGCGTGAGGCATTTTGGCGACAGCTTTTAGCGAGGTGGAGGGCGGGACGGCAAGATCATTGTCCGCCGCGATAAGGTAGGTTTGCGCTTGATTGTCGGGCAGGCCATCGATCAGAGCATCAAGTTTCCACTGAGCCATCATTTGCAAAGTCGCGTTGACATGGCTTCGGCTTGCGACAAGGCGTTTGTAATAACTGATGTCTGCGGGCTGCAGGTTTGACCCAGTCCCTTTTAGGATACGCTCCACGCCCGTGCCCATCGATGTGGTTGCGCTGAAAAATTCCGAGACAAGCGGCACCGCGGCGATGGTTTTTGCGAGGATCGGGAAAAGGACGCCAGCAACCCCTGCGAAAGGTTCGAGCGCTGCGTTGATACCGATGATCTGGGGGGGCGTCGGAGCCAAGAGTTCGGCCATACGCAATGCAATCGCAGCACCCGCCGAATGACTAATGATTGCATCAGGGTGTAGTTTCTCGGCGGTGCAAAGTGCAAGAATGTCTTCTGCCATCGGATCAAGACCACATCGCTGCTGCGCGCCGAGTTTGGTGAAGCCTTGGCCGGGCAGATCGATCGCAATGACGCGGTATCGATCTGCGAGCATTGGCATCATGTGCTGCCAGCTATGGGTCGCTCCGCCTGCGCCGTGAATCAAAAGCAAAAGCGGTCCTTGGCCCATCTCTTGGAGGTGCCATTTGTGAGGTTTGCTCAACACAAACCGAGAATGCTCAGAATGCGGCCAAGTTGCTTTGTTGCTCGCCCACTCCATCGCTTAGCTCGAAAGTGATGCGGTGACGGCTGCAGACACGCCTTTGGCATCTGCGCGGGGCATCGCGATGTAGGTGCCGTGCATTTTATCGGCCAGCGCTTTAAGTGCACGTTCTGGGCGGACGGTTGTGTCAATGACCAGCGTTTCTAGCCCAAGCATGGAAATCTCACGTGCGAGCTTTTCTGCGTCCTCACCAGCCTGTTTGCGGTTGGCTTGCCCATCAAGCGCGACATTGGCGCGTCCATCTGTGAGCAGCACAATCGTTGCGCTCATTCCTTTTTGCGCGGCTGTTTGAGCCATGCTCATCGCGGCAGACAGACCAGAGGCGAGCGGTGTTCCACCGCCACCAGGAAGTGCTGCAAGGCGACGTTTTGTTTGCACAAGTGAACGGGTTGGCGGCAACAGAATTTCTGCATCCAGTCCGCGAAAAGAGATCAGCGCCACATGATCGCGTCGCGCATAGGCTTCGCCAAGCAGCATCTCGACGGCGCCTTTTGCTTCTGCCAAACGCGCCATCGCAGCAGAACCAGAGGCATCAACAGCAAAGATAAGCAGACGATCTGACATGCTTTGGTAACGTTTGTGCAGCAAATCGCTTGGGCGAATAATGGGTCCTAAACGTTCGGGATGCGCCCGTTTGCGGATGGTTTGATAGGGAATCGCAGCACGCAAAGTCGCGATCAGATCAACGCGCGCAGAGCTGCTTTTGGAACCCGCGCGCGCAGGCAATGGGCGGCCACAGCGATTGCCTGTCCGTTTTGCGCCTGTTCCGGTGCCTTTGTTGCGTTTGTTTTTCGCGCCACTCGCAAGCTTTTCCAGCAGATCACTGGGCAGCGCTGCTTTGACGGCGTCGAGCAAAAGGTCCTCTGGTATGGTCAGGGACTCGTCTTCGTTTTGCTGGCTTTCGGAT
>JAHEGL010000245.1 GCA_024645145.1 Planktotalea sp. | reverse complement strand
GCTTTTATTTTTTGGTGCCCATGAACAAGTACCAATAGAGATTTACAACGGCTGCTGCCAGGCAGATTAATAAACCGCCAAAGACTGGCGCGCCGTCATCCATGAATGCCATCGTCGCGCCAAATACCGCTAGTGGGAGGGCAGTTAAGATTGAAAGTCCGATTGTGAATAGAAGGTTCATCAGCCTGTCTCCGCATATTTCTCAAAAGCAAGATCACGTACTGTATTTGATTGTCAATCTGGCCGATTGGGCGCACAAAAAGCTGCCCCCGACGCACATCAGGAGCAGTCGGGCACAAACTCAGTCAGCATGTCCTCTGAGGGCCGTACCTTTTCTGGCAAGTCGGAAAGCACGTCATCAAGAAACTCAGATGACAGTTCAGCCATCTCGCACAAGTACTGCTTTAGCGTGCCGTCTGGGTTCTCTGCCATCCATTCATTAAAATCACGCTCCTCAAAGTAAACGCCAGCGACAGCGACAGCGAACGGGACCATAGTTGCAACGCGTCTTAGCCTCGCCTTCGCTTTTGTCTTAACCACCGCCTTTGTGACGTTCTTCTTGTGCATTGCCGCATTTGCCGCGATTTGCTTTCGGTGTGTTGCCGCCAGGATAGCACTCTGGCAGCATTGCCATGCATCCGCGGCCGGCGAGGGACCGAATGTAGGATGCCAAACGCTCACCCCCTCCTGCTTATAGTGGACGGCGGGACAAAGTAACGGTTGGACACAAAAAAGGGCCGCCCCTGCCACACAACGAGGACGGCCCTCAATAAGTCAGGCGAAATGGCTTGGCCTGACCTATCCCTAATTGATGACCGGGTGCGGCTAATGCTGACGCAGAAAGCACTTGCATTTGCTGTTTAGCTCATTTGGGAGTGCGGCACTTTTCCCCAAATCGGTCATCCAATCCAGTTCAAATAGTCAAATCAAAACCATCTGTTCGCTGCAAATGCGCTCAACAACCAAAGGATTGATTCCGCCGCTACATATCAAATCCTGGATTTGTACGTTTCAATTTCCGCATCAATCCTGGCCAGACCAAGTTATCCCCTGATCAGGGACTGACACCCTCTGTTTGGATTGCCGTTCCCGATACGCAATGAACAGTCCAGATGAAAAGATCACTGCGGCACCTAGCCAAGTATACAGATCAGGAATTTCAGCGAAAAACCACGCGCCGATGATCGCGGTCCAGATCAGTTTGAGAAAATCGAACGGCATGAGCGCTGTTGGATCGGTTTCTTTTAGCGCTTGGCTAAGTGTCATCTGCGCAATGGTACCAAACAACCCAATCGCTACCATCCAAAACAGGGTTTCCAAGCCAAATGGCTGCCAAACCCAAATAGCTGGAATGACCGAGAAGACGCCAAGGAATATGCCCATATAGGCGACGATGGTCAGGCTCGATTCGGTACGCGACAAGAACTTGATGATGATCATCGCTACGGCCCAAAGGGTAGCGGCACCCGTCACGAGTAAGGCCCCTGTGTCTATGGCGACAACGCCCGGCCTCAGAATGATGAGCATGCCTGCAAACCCACATACGATAGCGAACCACCGATAGATACGAAACCGCTCGCCCAGAACCAACACGGCAAGGATTGCCATAAAGATTGGGGCGGTAAAGCTGAGGGCGGTGACCTTTGCCAGCGGCGAAATTGAAAGTGCCGTAAAGAACATCAGCATCGCCCCGATGTTGATCACACCGCGCAGCGCATGCAGCCCGATCCGTTGCGTGCGCAGAACCGCAAAGCGAGAGCGCATCAGCAGGGGCAGCAGGAACGCCAGTCCAAAAATATTGCGGAAAAACGCAATCTGGAAGGGAGGAAGGACTTCGGAAACGAAACGCACCAGTCCATGCATGATCGAAAATGCAACCGTTGAGAGGCACATTAACAAGATCCCCCGCAAGGCAGGGGTTTGTCGATGCCATAGGGTGCGCGGCATGTCGAAAATTGATGTCAGTGTTCTACGGTTTTGGATCATAGAAATCAGAGGTTTTTTGCCGCGCGGCAAGCCACCACCCTGACTGCTCAGGCCAGTCTTCATACTGCGTTTCAGCCCCAAGTGTTTGTGCCGCGTGCAATGCCCACATTGGATTGACCAATGCCTCGCGGCCAATGGCGATCAAGTCAGCCTGAGCTTGCGTTAGAATGTCCTCTGCCTGCTGTGGGTGGGTGATCAATCCGACCGCCATCGTCGTTATGTCGGCATCCTTG
>JAHEGL010000242.1 GCA_024645145.1 Planktotalea sp. | reverse complement strand
TTCGAAAGCTTTGTAATGACCAATCACCCTTTTGCGAGAGGCGCGCGAGCCGCTGGAACACTTTGTTTCCTATTTTGATTAAATTTAGTGTACAATCGTATACAATTTGCTTTGCACCCCTTGATTGAGGCGTCACCATAGGGCAAATAGCAACCAATTCGTCAGCAATGTAGCACCTAGATCAGGAGGCTTTTATGCCAATCACAGTCGGTCAAGACACCAGCAAGACACGCAAGACCTTAAAGGTCGGCGACGCGTCCATCGCCTATTACTCTATCCCTGCCGCGACAGAGGCTGGCCTTGGTGATTTCTCCAAACTACCGGCTGCGTTGAAAGTGGTCTTGGAGAATATGCTGCGCTTTGAAGATGGCAAGACGGTTTCTGTCGATGACATCAAAGCATTTGCTGAATGGGGCGCTCAAGGTGGTAAAAACCCGCGCGAGATTGCGTACCGCCCTGCCCGCGTTTTGATGCAGGATTTCACTGGTGTTCCGGCGGTTGTTGACCTCGCAGCAATGCGTGATGGGATCAAATCGCTCGGTGGTGACCCCCAGAAAATTAACCCGCTGAACCCCGTTGATCTTGTTATTGACCACTCTGTGATGATTGACGAATTTGGCAATCCACGTGCGTTCAAGATGAACGTTGATCGCGAATATGAACGCAACATGGAGCGGTATACATTCCTGAAATGGGGTCAGTCCGCGTTTTCGAACTTCCGCGTTGTTCCTCCGGGCACTGGCATTTGTCACCAGGTAAACCTTGAATATCTCAGCCAAACAGTTTGGACCGATGTTGACCAGAACGGCGTTGAAGTCGCCTATCCTGACACGCTTGTCGGCACAGACAGCCATACAACTATGGTCAACGGTGCCGCTGTTCTGGGTTGGGGCGTTGGCGGGATCGAGGCGGAAGCATCCATGCTGGGTCAGCCGATCTCCATGCTTATTCCTGAAGTCATCGGTTTTGAGCTGACAGGTGCTATGATAGAAGGCACAACAGGCACGGACCTTGTTCTTAAGGTTGTTGAAATGCTGCGCGAAAAAGGCGTGGTCGGGAAGTTTGTTGAATTCTACGGCAAAGGTCTCGACACGCTACCTCTTGCGGATCGCGCAACGATCGCAAACATGGCCCCTGAATATGGCGCAACATGTGGTTTCTTCCCGATTGATGGCGAAACACTGCGTTACCTGCGTACGACAGGCCGTGATGAGGACCGTATCGCATTGGTTGAAGCTTATGCCAAAGAAAACGGTTTCTGGCGTGGCGACGACTACGCGCCAATCTATACAGATACATTGAGCCTCGACATGGGAACAATAGTTCCTGCAATTTCTGGCCCCAAGCGTCCACAAGACTATGTGGCGCTAACCGGTGCGAGAGAAGCCTTCCGCAAAGAAATGGAAGAGACGTTCAAGCGACCGATGGGCAAAGAAGTTGCTGTTGCGGGCCAAGACTACACAATGGAATCAGGCAAAGTTGTTATCGCCTCCATCACATCTTGCACCAACACATCAAACCCATATGTCATGATCGGCGCGGGCCTTGTTGCCCGCAAAGCAGCGGCATTGGGTCTAAACCGCAAGCCTTGGGTCAAAACATCCCTCGCGCCGGGATCACAGGTTGTGACGGCGTATCTTGAAGCGGCAGAACTTCAGGACGATCTGGACGCGCTCGGCTTTAACCTTGTTGGCTATGGGTGCACGACCTGCATCGGTAACTCTGGCCCGCTTCAAGAAGATCTGAGTAAAGCGATCCACGAGGGCGACTTGGTCGCGACATCTGTATTGTCCGGCAACCGTAACTTTGAAGGCCGCATAAGCCCTGATGTACGTGCGAACTACCTCGCGTCGCCACCTCTTGTAGTAGCGTATGCGATTGCGGGCACGATGGATATCAACCTTGCGACCGATCCAATCGCACAAACAATGGATGGCAAGGACGTTTACTTGAAAGACATCTGGCCAACCACGCAAGAGGTTGCTGAACTGGTTGAACAGACCGTCACGCGCGAAGCCTTCCAGACGAAATATGCGGACGTGTTCAAGGGCGATGAAAAGTGGCAGGGCGTCGGTATCACCGAAGCTGAGACCTATGATTGGCCACCAGCATCAACCTACATTCAGAACCCACCCTACTTCCAAGGTATGAGCAAAGAGCCGGGTAAGATCACCAACATCGATGGTGCGAAAGTGCTGGCATTGCTCGGTGATATGATCACAACCG
>JAHEGL010000528.1 GCA_024645145.1 Planktotalea sp. | reverse complement strand
GCAACAAATGGATACCGGCGATCAACCGCAATGGGAAATATGGGAAATGGGGGTTTGCGGAACTGCGCGAAGTTCACGATTTTGCCCCAGCCCTCGATAAAGCCATTCAAAAATTATTAAACGAGCAATAAGATGTCAGATAAAAAAAAACAGATTGATCCGATTACCCATGATGACGAACGGGTGAATATTCCGACCCCTGAAATCGAACCGTTTATCGATATTGAACCGATCAAGGCATCCTACGCGCGGCGCAATCCTGACCTTGATCCGCAATTGATTTGGCGTGGCAAGGATATGGATCAGACGGCTATCACCGCCGATGCCCCCCCAATTTACCTTCAGGAAAAGGTCCATCCCAAAGCGATTATCGAAGATTTGCGTGCGGGCAATAAACGCAATGGCGAAGGGGGTGGCTTTGACCTGTTCGATCACTTTGGCCTGACAGAAGAGGATCGCGAGGCCGAGATTGAAGCCTATCAGCACCATATGAAATGGTCCAACCGTATGATCCTTGGCGATGGGTTACAGGTGATGGCATCATTGGCGGAACGCGAGGGGCTAAAGGGGCAAGTACAGGCAATCTACATCGACCCGCCCTACGGGATCAAATTTAACTCCAACTTTCAATGGTCAACGACCTCGCGCGATGTCAAGGACGGCAATCTCGATCACCTCACACGAGAGCCCGAACAAGTCCGCGCCTTTCGCGATACATGGCGGGATGGGATACATTCTTACCTCGGCTACCTGCGTGACCGTTTGGTCGTCGCGCGCGAGATGTTGACCGAGAGTGGATCGTGCTTTGTCCAGATTGGGGACGAGAACGTTCATCGTGTAAGGGCGTTAATGGATGAGGTATTCGGTGAGGAAAACCTTATTGGGCAAATTTGGTTCCGCAAAAAGACGATGCCTCTAGGCGACAAGTTTCTCGAAAGAATGGGAGACTACATTGTTTGGTACGCCAAGAATGAAAAATCTGCTAAGTTCAGAAGACTATTTAAGCAAATAAAAACAAATGGAGACTTTCATTGGAATTGGCGATTAGCTGATGACGGAAAACTCAAAAAATATGGGAAAGCTGAGCTTGAGACGAACCCTCCTGGTGACCCTGTCAGATTAGTTTCTATGTGGCCACCTTCGTACAGTGAGAAAGACGCATACCCAATGCCGTTTGAAGGACATAACTGGTCTCCACCTAATAGGCAATGCTACTCTACTTCGCGAGACAAATTATCGCGTGTAGTAGCTGCTGGACGCATTGTGCCAGAAGGAAATTATCTTCGCTATAAACTTCAACTATCTGATGATAGCACAACAAAACTTAATCAGACTTGGACAGACACGGTTGGTGCTCGCGAAAAAAACTACGTGGTTCAAACAAACGAAAAAATCATTGAGCGCTGCCTCCTAATGACGACCGACCCTGGCGATATCGTGCTCGATCCAACCTGCGGCTCTGGCACCACAGCCTATGTCGCCGAACAATGGGGACGGCGCTGGATTACGATTGATACCTCTCGTGTTGCCCTCGCCCTTGCCCGTGCGCGGATCATGGGGGCGAAATATCCTTGGTATCTGCTCGCCGATAGTGAGGAAGGCCAAAGGAAAGAGGCCGAAGTCACCCGCAAGGTCCCTGCCACAAGCCCAACCTATAATGACATCCGTCATGGGTTTGTTTACAACCGCGTTCCGCATATCACGCTCAAAAGCATCGCAAACAATACCGAAATCGACACGATCTGGGATACCCTGCAACCCGCCGTCGAGGAGACCCGCGCAGCCCTGAATACAGCCCTATCAGGTCATTCCACACCCTTTGACATTGAAACCGGCGGACGCAAAGGATCGCAGATTGATTTCACAGCCACGGGCGAGGTTGAAATGCCATCGGGCGAAATGGCGCCCGCAAACGGTTTCATGGAATGGGAAATCCCCCGCGATGCCCCGGATCACTGGCCCGAGGCAGCCAAATCAGCACTGGTCACATTCTGGGAGGCGCGCATCGCACGGCAAAAAGAAATCGACGCCTCTATCGCCGCCAAGGCAGATTTTGAATATCTCTATGACAAACCCTATGAGGACAAAAAGCGCGTTCGCGTTGCAGGTCCCTTTACTGTTGAAAGCCTATCGCCCCACCGTACCCAAGCGGTGAACGAGCATGGCGAATTGATTGACGATGTTGACGCTGCCAAAGGCAACCGCGATCCTCGCGCCCAAGAGGCCGAAA
>JAHEGL010000052.1 GCA_024645145.1 Planktotalea sp. | reverse complement strand
GATCAAAGTACGCTCGCCCTCGACCTCAACCATGCAGGCGCGGCAATTGCCGTCAGGGCGATAACCGGGTTGGGTCTTGTGGCACAGATGCGGGATGACAAGGCCGCGACCATTGGCGACTTCCCAGATAGTCATGCCCTTGTCGGCTGTGACCTGCTCACCATCGAGCGTGAATGTGACTTGATCAGACATGATTACACCTCATCCGCAAAATGTTTCATAGTCATGCGGATCGGGTTCGGCGCCGCTTGGCCCAAACCACAAATCGAAGCATCGCCCATGGCTGTGCACAGCTCTTCCAAGAGCGGTTGATCCCATTTGTCTGCTTGCATCAGCTTGACCGCTTTTTCGCAACCCACACGGCACGGCGTGCATTGCCCACAGCTTTCATCCTCAAAAAAGCGCAGCATATTCAGGGCCGCACCGCGTGCACTGTCTTGGTCAGACAGGATCACTACCGCAGCAGACCCGATGAAGGTGCCAAGCGGCTGGAGTGTATCGAAGTCCATTGGAACATCGTTGATTGAGGCAGGCAGCAGACCGGCAGACGGACCACCCGGTTGATATGCTTTGAAAGTGTGCCCCTCGAGCATGCCACCAGCAGCCTCGATCAAGTCCACAATTGTGGATCCTGCAGGAAGAAGGTGAACACCCGGATTATTAACACGGCCAGAGATCGAATAGCTGCGCAGACCTTTGCGACCATTTTTCTCAACGGATGAGAGAACTTCAGGCCCCTCGCGCACAATACGCGTAACCCAAAGCAATGTTTCTACGTTATGCACCAGTGTTGGCTTGTCGAAAATGCCAACCTGCGCCACGAAAGGTGGGCGGTGACGGGGCAAACCACGTTTACCCTCGATGCTCTCGATCATCGCGCTTTCTTCGCCGCAGATGTAGGCACCCGCGCCGCGCCGTAAATCGATGTAACCTTTTTCGACAAGGCCGGCCTCTTCAAGCGCTTTGATCTCTTCGGCCAGAATGTGCAGGACAGCGGGGTATTCATCGCGCATATAGACAAAGCAGGTCTCAGCTTCGACCGCCCAAGCGGCTATGAGCATGCCCTCAAGGAACAAATGTGGTGTGCGCTCTAGATAGTAACGGTCTTTGAACGTGCCGGGTTCGCCTTCATCCCCATTGACGGCCAAGTAGCGTGTACCCTCGTTGGCGCGCACAAAGCCCCACTTCTTACCAGATGGGAAACCCGCACCACCAAGACCGCGAAGACCCGCATCAAGCACAGTGTTCTGGACCTGCTCCCAATCGCCACCTTCACGCAAGGACTTCAAAGACGCATAGCCACCAGTAGCTTCGTAGGCTTCGAAATCTTCATACTCAGGAATATCGGCGTGCGTATGGTTTGCAGCAATCGCCGCGTGCACCTTCTCAGGTGTGGCTTGATCGATGTGATGGTGGCTTAGCTCCAAAACAGGCGCAGTGTCGCAGCGCCCCATGCAAGGCGCGCGCAGAACGCGCACTTCTGAAGCATCCAATCCGCTTTCGAGCGCTGATTTCAAAGCTTGTGCACCCGCAAGTTCGCAAGACAGTGAATCACAAACACGAATGGTCAAAGCAGGCGGTGGTGTTTCACCCTCTTTCACCACGTCGAAGTGTGCATAGAAGGTCGCAACCTCGTAAACTTCAGCCATGGACAGGCGCATCTCTTCAGCCAAGGCGCGCAAATGTGAGGCACTCAGATGCCCGAAGGCATCTTGGATCAAATGCAGGAATTCGATCAACAGATCAGAACGGCGAGGACGATCGGCTAAAAGGACGCGCACTTCATCCCATGCTTGATCCTCTAGCTGGCGTCCTTTGGGCGTGTGACGGCCCTTGCCTTTGCCAGATTTCCAAACGCCTTTGCGATCATCAAGCGCCATCCGCGATCCCTCCAAAGTGGCGCTAAATGCACCGAATCCAATGACTCCTTCCTACGCCATACAGTCGCATACAATCGCTGATTTAAGACACGATTTGTCGGAAAAACGGTCTTGGGTTCTGGCGCGCTTAGGACAGTTCAGCCCAGACCGGCTGATCAGGGATGCCATCTATCACCAAAGACGCACCGACCAAGTGCGGAGCGAGCTGCGCAAGCCCCATCTCAGCAGCGATCAAGTCCAATTCTTCTTGCGACACGATAGAAAGCTGGCGCGCATTCTTGATCTCCGTAAAACGTGGATATTGCTGCTTTACGCGGGAGCAGGACGGGCGCGTAAGACCTGCGTGAAATTCAGCTTCAAAACCCGCAAAAGTGAGTGGCATTTCGACGGTTGGCGTCGACGTCAAATTCGTTTCGCTGTCTTTGACAGAGCCAAGCCATTTGACTGTCGCATAGTAATCAGTCGGTTTGAGTGCTGGCATATGTCACCTATTCATTTTGCTTGCGCCGACACTGCCTCAGCAACCTGTTGCGTACAATCCAAAAGCTGTCATTTCAAATATCACAGTCTGGAATGAAAAACCCCGGCGCGTGGCCGGGGTTCTTTGTCTTATGCTGTTGGTTCAGGTTCCATCCCACCCGTGGGCTTTGCCCGCGGCTTGGTCTTGGGGATGGCCGTAACGCTCGGCGCGCTGCCCTGATCAGGTGTGTCGTCCTCATCCGAGCCTGAGTTTGGCGCTTCGCCGTTCATCACCCGTTTGATTTCATCACCCGTTAGCGTTTCATACTCAAGCAAACCCTGCGCAAGACGCTCCCACTCTTCGTTCTTTTCAGTGAGGATCCGGTGAGCTGTCGTGTAAGCATCATCGATCATGCGCTTCACTTCGAATTCAATCAGCTCTTTTGTCGCCGCAGAGATTGAAAAACCACCCGCGCCATTGCCGTTGTATCCTTCATGGGCCTGTTCATAGTCGATGTTGCCGACTTTGTCAGACATGCCCCAGCGCAAGACCATTGCACGCGCCAAGCCGGAAGCTTGCTGGATATCACCAGCAGGGCCGTTGGAAACGTTGTCTTCACCGTATTTGATGATTTCAGCGGCTTTACCAGCCATCGTCATCGCCATCTTTTCTTCACATTCAGAACGATGCCAATTCAGACGGTCAATTTCTGGCAAGGACACAACCATACCCAAAGCACCACCACGTGGAATGATCGTCGCCTTGTAGACCGGATCACATTGCGGCAGCGCCAGACCCACTACCGCGTGACCTGCTTCGTGATAGGCCGTCTTCTCTTTTTGATCCTGCGTCAGCACCATAGATCGACGTTCGGCACCCATCATGACCTTGTCTTTCGCGCTCTCAAAGTCTTGCATCGTCACGAAACGCCGCCCGACACGCGCCGCCATAAGCGCTGCTTCATTGACAAGATTGGCCAGATCAGCACCCGAGAAACCGGGCGTACCACGTGCGATAATGCGCATGTCAGCATCTGGGCCAAGCGGTGTTTTGCGCGCGTGCACGTTGAGGATTTTCTCGCGACCTTTGATGTCCGGGTTAGGCACCGTGACCTGACGGTCGAAGCGACCTGGGCGCAACAAGGCTGGGTCGAGTACGTCACGACGGTTCGTCGCAGCAATAATGATCACGCCTTCATTGGCTTCAAAGCCATCCATCTCAACAAGAAGCTGGTTCAGCGTTTGCTCACGCTCGTCGTTACCACCGCCGTAGCCTGCGCCACGGTGGCGACCGACCGCGTCGATTTCGTCGATAAACACGATGCACGGTGCATTCTTTTTCGCCTGTTCGAACATGTCGCGCACACGGGAGGCACCTACACCAACGAACATCTCGACGAAGTCGGAACCAGAGATGGTGAAGAATGGCACTCCCGCTTCGCCCGCAATCGCACGCGCCAGTAAGGTTTTACCTGTACCGGGAGGACCGACAAGCAAAGCACCCTTAGGGATCTTACCGCCAAGGCGAGAGAATTTCTGCGGGTTGCGCAAGAACTCAACAATTTCCTCAAGCTCTTCCTTGGCTTCATCAATACCAGCCACATCATCAAACGTGACCCTCTTTTTGAGTGAGCATCTTAGCCTTGGACTTGCCAAAACCCATTGCCCCGCCTTTGCCGCCACCCTGCATACGGTTCATGAAGTAGACCCACACACCAATCAGCAGAAGGAATGGAAGAAGCGATAGGATAAAGGTCTGGAAACCAGATTGCTCTTGCTGCTCTGCGCGGACTGCGACATTTTGTTCGATCAAGAACTCAGACACATTCGCGTCCGATGGCTTTATCGTCACATAGTCACTGCCGTCTGATCCACGGAACCGAATACGCTCGCCATCGAGCGTTACGTTGGTGACATTGCCACCGTTCACATTGGAGACGAATTCAGAATAGCTGATCTCTCTGCTCTGCAAATTGGCGTTGTTGCCACTAAACAGGTTAAACAATGCCAGGATCAACAGGAACAGAACGACCCAAAAGGCGATATTGCGTGCGTTACCCAACGACACTCTCCTTGATATATCTTTGGCGCGAGCCCTAGCACGTCGCCGTTGAAACTAAAATAGACACATCGCAGTGATGTTCAATGAAGCGCAGCGTTCAAAAACGATCAATTCTCCAAATGTCGGGAATTTACGCGCTTATTCGCTGTCTTGATTGGAAATTAGAGCTTTGAAGAAATCACACCAGTGGCAAAACCGCCCATGCGCAGCTCTCCAAATAATCGCTGATATTCGATTTTAGGACAGCGGTTCTGGATCACGTCTAAACCTGCAGTTTCTGCTTTGACGGTGGCTTGTACGTGCTCAACCCCAATCTGCATCCAAAGCGTTTTAAGCTTAGGAAGATGCGTCAAGGCTTCTTCCAAGACCTCTGGAACATGCTCGGAGCGGCGAAAAATATCTACCATATCAACGGGTTCACTGATATCGCTTAAATCTGCACGAATAGTTTGACCGAATAGCTTTTGCCCCGCATAGACTGGATTCACAGGGATCACGGTGTACCCTTTCAAATCAAGGTAGCGTGCAACGTAAAAGCTCGGGCGCACTGGATTGGTCGAAACCCCGACAACCGCAATGACCTTGGTGCGCTTCAGCATGTCGCGCAAATGTGAATCAGAATAGCTCATAGGCGTATTCACGCTAGTTTTTCAGAAAGTTCAAAAGAAAAATGCGCCCGCGGGAGGGACACCTGGGGCGCAAGGTATGGAACGAGGGACAGTCGAGGGACGCTAAAGGTTCCAATTTTGGCGTCTCTTCTATCCAAATGGGCACTTCCGACGCGTCTTAAAGGTGTGCTCGAGATTTCGTGATCGCTTCGGAAAACCTCAGAACGTCAGATTACAAGCGTGCCTGGCTCTTCCAATGTCGGCGATGCGCCAACAAACTGCACATCGTCCCAATCCAGCCCAACTGGGCGTCGCTGGCTTGAGGCAAAACTTTGGTCCAACCGATCCGCAGGACAAGCAAGCGGAAGCATGCGGCAAACACTAAGCGAAATAAGAAGTGCCTTCTCTTCACACGAGGGGGTTTTCGAAGCCAATCGGCTTGACGTTTGGATAAACCTAGAGCGCATTGAGACAAATTTAGATGCGACCACCCAAGATATTCCTAACGATCGCGAGCTCCTTGAAGGCCTAGACATACGTGATCCTGCGTTTGAAAAATGGCTCAGTGTGTTTCGGGCGCGTCATAATGGCGTTAACCCCGCACCTTCTGATGAGCTTGAAGCGCCCTCACTTGGTGCAACAGGTCGGATTAGAATCAATGCAATTGTGACCGAACAAGGGTCGGCAATTGAACGCATCGCCGGCAACATTATTGCCGACCAAGTTGCAAAAAGCCTAGAAGAACGGCTGAACACGGACCGCTATGCCCTTTCCAATTTTTGCAGGTTCACCACGGGCTAGATGGGCGCATTTTGTTCTCTGGCCACCGAAGCCTAAGCAACTGAATTTCAAGCACTTTTTCCGAAAACGTAGTGCAGGGCTTTATACATTCGGCCGTATCGAAACTTAACCATCGGCTGCCGTTTGTTTTTGACTTGAAAAGACCAGAAATTGCTGCGGCTGGCTTCAATAGTCTCGGTCTTAAAAAGCTCGCTAGATTTGATACAGAGGGATTGGCTGACGCTAAATCCTATTTCGAGCAAGCGCATAATGCTGATTCAAACGGCATTTATTTGGCATGGCGCGCTTTCGCTTTGATGGCTGAACTCATCGAAGGCGCTGTCAGCGACCGCGAAGCACAGCTAGAAGAAGTTCAACAACTTACTGCAAACACGTTACAAAAATCCGGGGACAATGCTTTTGCGCTTGCCTTGGTATCGCTCACGCGGATCATGCTGGATGATGATTTGAACGCACCGGCGGAATTAGCTGAACGCGCAATCAAGTCTAATGAAGACAACATTTTCGCACGTCAAACGCTAGCCGTTGCTCATAGTGCCGTTGGCGATACCGAAAAGGCGTATTTGCTGTCCAAAGCATGCCAGCAATCCAATATTCAAGATGACTTCTCTCATCTTTGGGATCTCTATCACGCTTTGGTTTGCATTAGCTCAGGCCGATTTGAAGAGGCGCGTGTCGCGGCAACACGCGCTACAAATACGGCATCAAATTTCATCGCGCCACGACGTCAACTTATTGCCCTATGTGCGAATGCAGGTGACCTTGAAGGAGCGCGTACGCACCTTAACGTTATGCGAACCTTAGAGCACGATTTTTCACTAGATCGCTACCTAAACGACTTTGACTATCCGGTCCTGACGCTCCGCAATGCCGGCTTTATCACACCGCGCAAGCGCGACGATTTTGGCGAGTAGTCTAGTTAAGTGAATTGATCATCGCCTGCACGTCTTTGCGTCGCCACACCACTTGAAGGCGCGGCGCTCCAGATTGTTTAAGGCGCAGCAAATGCTCTGTCTTAAGGCCAGAAAGCCCTGTGAACGCATCAAAAAGCGCATCCGCGCCTTCTGCACTAACGGGAATTTGCAAAGTCGCGCCTTGGTCTGGCACCAAAAGCCAGTGGGCCGGTTTTGAGCGTCCATCAAGGCTAAGCGCTGCTAGTTCCGATATCGCCACAGCACCGCCGGTCAAAGGGCCATAGTAGCTCACTTGCCCTTCGATCACCTGCACAACGCCTTGGCCACCACCACGCCCGCGAAATCGCCCGCGCTGGATCCCTGTTAGGATTAAAAGCACCGCAAATGTGAGTAAAACAAGCGCAAGAATGCGCAGGATACCAAAGGCATTAAAGGCCCAAAGCCCCGCAAGGGCCGCCAGGGCGATGCCAAGCAACACTTCACGCCAGTGCCAAAGGGCCGCTTGCGCTTCTGGTCGCACAAAACTCACGCCCAATCCCCCAAAGCCGCTTGCCAGATCGTCATCGCGGCGACCGCAGCTGTATCAGCGCGTAAAATACGCGGGCCAAGGCTGACCACATGCGCTTTGGGCATAGCGCGCAGACGTTTGCGTTCAGTGGCGGAAAAACCTCCTTCGGGGCCAATCAAGATCGCCCAAGGACCGCGCGAAGCAGAAGCGAGCGAACTGGCGACGCCGAGCTCTGTTTCATCGCAAAACATGATCTGACGTTCTTTTGGCCAGTGATCAAGCATCGCGCTGAGTTTGCTCAAGGCTGTGACCTCAGGCACGAAAGTTCCACCGCATTGCTCTGCCGCCTCGACCGCATGTGCTTGCAAACGTTCCTGTTTGATACGTTCGGAATTAGTGAACTCCGTCTGGACAGGACAAATCTTTGCAGCGCCCATTTCAGCCGCCTTTTCAACGATGAAATCTGTGCGGGTCTTTTTAATTGGCGCAAAACACAGCCAAAGATCCGGTGGCATTTGCAACGGCTTGGTTTGCTCTGTGCACTCCAGCTCACCTTTGCGCTTGCCTGCGGCTAAAATTTCGCCGCGCCATTCACCGTCAATTCCGTTGAACAGCGACACCGCATCGCCAACAGCCAAGCGCATCACACCAAAAAGGTAATGCGCTTGCGGCTGGGACAGGGAAACGCGGTTCCCAAGGCCGAGCGGGTGGTCTACAAAAAGGCGAGTTTTGGCAGTCATGGACCCTACATATGCAAGGCGCATCGCAAGAACCAGAGGGCAGTTTCACGATTGCTGACGCAGTCACTGGAAATTGGGTGGACACAGCTGCGCCCAATTGGATGAAGCCCTATTTGCACCTGTCGCGGTTAGATCGCCCGATTGGGACGTGGCTCTTGTTGCTACCATGCTGGTGGGCGCTTGCCCTCGCGATGCTGTGGAGCGGTGAGGCTAGCTGGTTTGATGCTTGGATTTTCGCCGGATGCGCGATTGGTGCCACGCTTATGCGCGGCGCGGGCTGTACGTGGAATGACATTACGGACCGCGATTTCGACGGCGCAGTGGAGCGCACACGCAATCGTCCGCTCCCGTCGGGTCAAGTAAGTGTGAAACAAGCCGTCATCTGGATGGTGATCCAAACAGGTGTTTCGCTAGGGGTACTTTTGACGTTCAACTGGGTTGCGATTGCGCTTGGCGTGCTCTCGCTCCTGCCTGTAGTGATCTACCCTTTTGCAAAGCGCTTTACGTGGTGGCCGCAAGTGTTTCTTGGCTTGGCATTTAATTGGGGGGCCCTCTTGGCGTGGACTGCGCATAGTGGTTCGCTTGGTTGGCCCGCGGTTACGCTTTATGCAACGGGCATCGCTTGGACGCTGTTTTATGACACGATTTATGCCCATCAAGACACCGAAGATGACGCGCTGATCGGGATCAAAAGTACCGCGCGCTTGTTCGGCGACAGCACCCCACGTTGGCTGCTGTACTTCCTTGTTGCAAGCGTCACACTCTTTTGCTTCGCCGTTGTCCAAAGCGCGAGCGAACGCTCCGTCTGGTCGCTCATTGTGGCTCTTTGTGCCCCTTGGGCGTTTGGTTGGCACCTAAATTGGCAACTGCGCAAGTACAATCCAGAAGATCAATCAGGATTGATCACGCTTTTCCGCTCCAATCGCGATGCAGGCCTTTTGCCTGTGCTGTTTTTCGCCATCGCATTATTGCTGTGATTGAAACCTCTGCCGACTGGGCGTATCACGCCGATTAAGTCGAATAGTCTGGACGCCAATGCGCTTGTCTTCTTACATCACTATGATCGCAACATTTATTGCCGCCGCTGCACTTTGCATCGTTACGGCGGGTTTTGCTGTGACATTGATCGAGGATAACTCGAAAACTGCGGTACGCCGCGCCCTTGATAAAGAAAGCCTGACTTGGGCCGATGCAGATACCGATGGCCTGCAAGTGTTCTTGATCGGCACCGCTCCTAATGAAGCGGAGCGTTTCAAGGCAGTGAGTACTGCGGGAAGCATCGTGGATGCGGCAAGAGTGATAGATCAGACAGAGGTTGCTGATCGCGAAGCTTTCGCGCCACCCCGTTTTTCAGTCGAAATTCTTAGAAACGATAGTGGTATTTCGTTAATCGGGCTTGTTCCAGAAACCAGCGCTAGCGTCGATATGCGCGAAGACGTGACCCGCTTGGCCCGCAATGGCAAAGTTAGCGATCTGCTCGAAAGTGCTTCATACCCTGCCCCACAAGGCTGGGCCGCCGCAATGGAGCTTGGGATGGATGCTTTGCGTCTTTTGCCGCGATCCAAAATTTCGATTGATGCGGGCAACGTTTCCGTCACAGCGATGTCTGACAGCGAGGAAGAAAAACGCCGTTTTGAGCAAACTTTGCGCCGTGCGAAACCGTCCGGTGTCGAGCTTGCAATGAACATTTCCGCACCGCGCCCTGTGATTAGCCCCTTCACCCTACGTTTCCTAATTGACGAAAACGGTGCGCGATTTGACGCCTGTAGTGCTGATACGGAAGAGGCGCGCGCCCGAATTGACGCAGCCGCGCGCCGCGCTGGTATGACGTCAGAGCACGCGTGTCGGATCGGGCTCGGCGTTCCCTCTCGCCAATGGTCGCCTGCGGTTGCGCTCTCAATTGATAAGCTTGCAGAATTGGGCGGTGGATCCATTACCTTCGCAGATGCTGACATTTCGCTCATCGCGCTAGAGGGCACGGATCAAGCTTTGTTTGATCGTGTGGTCGGTGAGTTGGAAACAGGACTGCCTGAAGTGTTCGCCTTGAATCCTGTTTTGCCAGTTCCGCAAGACGCCAGCCAAGGCCCACCCGAATTTATCGTGACCCTTAGCCCTGAAGGGCAAGTACAGATGCGTGGACGTGTGCTAACAGAGTTGGCTCGCGAAACAGCGGATAGCTACGCCAAAGCCCGTTTCGGTTCTGCAAATGTCTATACTGCAGCGCGGGTTGATGAAACCCTACCGCGCGATTGGTCTGTGCGCACACTTGCCGCGATCGAAACTCTTTCGCAGCTGGAAAACGGGTCTGTCACAGTGACACCTGAACGCGTGCGCGTTTTTGGTGACACAGGCATCCCAACTGCAAAATCACAAATTACGCGCCTGTTGGTTGATAGGCTTGGCGATTCAGCTGACCTCGCGATTGATGTTACATATCAAAAAAAACTTGATCCGGTGCTTGGCCTGCCCACCGCCGCGGAATGTGAAGAACAAATTACAGAGATCCAAACAACGCGCAAAATTGCGTTTGAACCGGGGTCCGGTAATCTTGATGCTTCTGCCGAGAAGATCCTCGATGATATTGCCGAAATTTTAATAAAATGCCCTGAAGACATGCGTATGGAAATCAGTGGCTATACAGATAGCCAAGGTCGCGAAACGATGAACCAGGAATTGAGCCAAGCACGCGCCAATTCGGTTCTCACTGCGCTGCGTGAACGTCGCGTGCTCACATCGCGCTACACGGCCAAAGGCTACGGCGAAAAAAACCCGATTGGCGACAATGGCACAGAAGCAGGGCGTGAAGCCAATCGCCGCATCGAATTTAAAGTGATTTTGCCTAACCCAACGGTAGAGACTACAACAACGCTTGAAGCCGCCGCAGAAAGCGCGCAAGACACGGGCGAGCAAACAGGCACTGAAGGAACAACCGATGAGCAGAACTGAGTTCATCATCGCAACGGCGATCATTCTATTCGTAGCCTTCTGTATGGGCTGGTTTGCTAACTGGCTGATCCACCGTTTTACGCGTGTGTCACGCTCTGATGTGGGCGAGCTGGAACGCATGGCGCAAGAGCTGCATGAGGCCGAAGAAACGCGCGATCAAGCAATCACATACTTGCAACAGCGCGAAGCAGAGCTGACAAATCAGATGGCTCAGACCGAGGCAGAGCTGAACGCCGCTATGGAAGGTCTGCGTGATGCGCGCCACGAAGCCGAAGAGCTGCGCGCCTACATAGAGCGCGCGCAGCAAGGCTAGGTCTAAAAGACCCCCATCTTTTTGAAGTGCTCCCACACAACAGGGTCACTCCAATAATGGCTATGTCCTTTGGCGCGGATCTTGTGGTTCTGCGCCTCTGTTCCGTGAACAGTCACATGCGTGCCGACAAAATCATCGCCGCGATA
>JAHEGL010000526.1 GCA_024645145.1 Planktotalea sp. | reverse complement strand
CCGCGTCCTTCTTGCCCAGCTTTAGGCGCGATTTTGTTGGCTTTGATCCACTCGCCACCACCTTCATCGTTGTTGGTGAGGAAGTTCGCGGCACGAATGGCTTCCATTTCCTTGCCAGAACGTGGCTTTGTCGAACCGATCCCAAACATCTGACAAAACGCTTCATCATCCATGCCTTCGGGCAAAACGATACCAGCGGCTTCAACTTCGGCACGCTTTTCAGTGATTTTCTTGGGGCCAGTCGCCAAGGCGACAGGGTTCATAATCGCGGACGTCATTCCCGCCGCCATGGCCATTGGCAAAAACGCGTTGTTGATGCCGTGACGGTTAGGTAGGCCAAAGGAAATATTGGATGCACCACAGGTCGTGTTCACACCCAATTCTTCGCGCAAACGACGCACTAGCGTAAAGACCTGCAAACCCGCAGTCCCCATCGCACCAATCGGCATCACGAGCGGATCAACGACAATATCATGCGCTGGAATGCCAAAATCAGCCGCCCGCTCAACGATCTTCTTGGCAACCGCGAAACGCACATCAGGGTCTTCGGAAATGCCTGTGTCATCGTTAGAAATCGCAACAACTGGGACGTTGTATTTCTTCACCAATGGCAAAACCAGCTCCAGACGCTCTTCTTCGCCAGTGACAGAGTTCAACAAAGGACGGCCCTCTGCCGCAGCCAAACCTTGCTCCAACGCACCAGGGACGGAGCTGTCGATGCATAGCGGGCAATCGGTGACCTTTTGCACGACTTCGATCAACTGACGCATCAACGTCGGCTCAACAAAGTTGTTGTCCGCATAGCGGGGGTCTTCGGCCATAAGCCCCGAAAATACAGCGCCCGAGTTGATGTCGAGGATGTGCGCACCCGCCGCAACCTGCGCAATCGCATCTGCTTCAACACGCGAGAAATCGCCGCGCTCCAGCTCTTCGTTCAGGATTTTGCGTCCCGTGGGGTTGATCCGCTCGCCAATAACGCAGAACGGCTGATCAAAGCCCACGATGGCCGTTTTCGTTTTGGATTCAATTACAGTGCGCGTCATATTGCTCGATCCTTAGGAAGCGTTTGCGGGACGGCCCGAAGTACCGCCATTGTCGATGGCCCAGTTGGCATTGGTTTTGATGCCGCCAAGGGGGAAGAAGTGTACTTTTTCGATGTTGAAGTCTGGATTTGCGGCTTTGTGCGCGGCAAGCTCGGCCAAAACCTCGGTAGGCTCGTATGGCAACAAGAGCTTGGTCACGTCCATCGCGCGCTTTTGAAGAACCTTCAAAGACGGTCCGACACCGCAGGCGATCGCGAATTTGATCAGCGTTTGGAGCTTTGCCGGACCCGCGATGCCGATGTGGATCGGAATATCGATGCCCGCAGCTTTAATTGCGTCAGCCCATTCAATGATTGGCCCTGCTTCAAAAGCAAACTGTGTGGCAAGCGCCATATCGGCATCAGTGCGTTCGTTGAACGACTGCTTCCAGCGCAAGGCCTCCATGACGTTCGCATCAGAACCATTGGGGTCGATGTCTTTGTTGCCCTCAGGGTGACCCGCAACATGCAAACGTTTGAAACCTGCTTTATCAAAAAGGCCGGTTTCCATTAGCTGCATGGAGCTGTGAAAATCACCGTGCGGCGTTGCAACACCGCCCGCAAGCAAGAGCGCTTGGCTCACGTCTGCCTCGCCTTGGTAGCGCGCGATCCAGTCAGCCAAAACCGCTTCATCCTTGATGATACGGGCAGGGAAATGCGGCATGACATCATAGCCTTCACGTTTGATGCGTGCGGCTGTGGCAACCATGTCTTCGATTGCCGTGCCTTCGATGTGGGCGATGTATACGCGTGTGCCTGTTGGCAAGAGCGCGCTAAAGTCTTCCACTTTTTCTGCGGTGCGTGGCATCACTTCGATCGAGTAGCCTTGCAAAAACGCTTCTACTTCTGCGCTATTGCTTAAGTCTGCTGGCGCGGCTTTCTTTTTGAAATTCAACAAGGCCATGATTTTGTCTCCCAAATCCATCAAATCATTGATTGAACGCGCTTACGCCCAACCATCCTTTGCGATCAGCGCTTTCAAACGCTCGGTGTCATACTCAGCCTCAATGCGCAGCGCTTCGGCTTCCACAATTGCGTCCGGTTCACCGTCCATAGGGTAGGGGTCGGCTTTGCGCCATTCCGCCAGATAGGCATCAGCGTCTTTGGCGTTAACCTTCATCGCGGCCCGATCAATCGCTTGTTCGAACCTCTCCTC
>JAHEGL010000524.1 GCA_024645145.1 Planktotalea sp. | reverse complement strand
AAGACGCTGACTATGACGTTAACTCATTAGGGGAACGACAGATCTCGATGAATTTCTATGGACGCGAATGGGTTCTCGACATTCGTGCAGGTCTGGATTTTCGCGCTGACAACTCCGGCATTGAGTCTATCGCGCTGCTGTGTGCAGGTCTTTTGGTCGATCTGGCTTTGCTAATGTTATTTATCGTCCTAACCCGGGCTAATCGACGTGGGATTGCATTTGCCGATATGGCAACTGCCGCATTGGATGATGAGGCGCGCGCGCTACAAATCACCAATGCCGAACTCATTGTCGCACGCAGAGAAGCTGAAAACGTAAGTGAGATGAAGTCCCAATTCCTCTCGACGATCAGTCATGAAGTACGCACACCTTTGACAGCCATTAGTGGAATTTTAGTCCTCCTCGCGCGCGCCGATTTGCCCGCAAAACAAGAAAAGCTGGTACAGGCTGGCAAGACTGCGTCTGAAAACTTGATAAAGCTGCTTACAGATGTGCTCGATTCCTCTCGTCTGGAAGCAAACGCGGTCGAGCTTCTTGAACACGATATCGCGATCAAGCCTCTCGTTGCGGAATGGCAAACCCTTGCACGCGGGATGATAAGCAAGCTTGAGAAAGACATTAACATCGTTGCTCACGTGTCCGATGATACCCCTGAAAAAATCTATGCCGATGATATTCGCGTCTCGCAACTACTGAACAATCTTATGGATAACGCGATCCGCTTTACCGAGCAGGGTCAAATTGCCATCAAGACCTACCCGATCGCTGCAACTCAAAACGATCCTGAAATGCTTGTGATCGCAATTGAGGATTCTGGGATCGGAATTGCACAAAGCGATCTTGGACTCATCTTGGAGCGCTATCGCCAAGTCGACGGCTCGATAACACGTGAGCGCGGTGGCGCTGGGCTTGGCCTCGCAATCAGTTATGACCTCGCTCAACTGTTAGGTGGGGATTTGAAGGTTACCAGCGAACTTGGACAAGGCACTGTGTTTGAACTGCACTTGCCAACACGCGGATTTAACGCAAGAGGAAAACACCTTGAATAACGTAGTACTTGTTGTCGAAGATGACGCGCTTTCACAATTCGTCATAGTTGAAATGTGTAAAGAGTTGGGGTTCGAATGCTTAACGGCCGATGACAGAGCACAAGCACTTGATTTGATTTCGTAGAATGCACCAAAGATTGGTGTCATTCTTATGGATATTCACATGCCTAAAGTGTCAGGCCTTGATGCCACGGATGCCATTCGCCGCAAGTGTGAAGATCCGCCAAAGAACCTTCCTGTGATTGCAACGACGGCAGACAGCAATTGGCACAGCGTTGAACGCTGCCATGAGCATGGCTTTACATCCGCACTCCCAAAACCCGTGAGCCTGAGCAAATTATGCGAAACTTTGCATCAATTCGGTGCGTAGAACGCGTTTCAACGCACTTCCACAAGGGGAAATAGAGGTTTTCATGTACTAAATGCGCACATAATGATACACATTTCACTCCCACTTAACCATACATTGCTCCCCTTCAGACTCTGAAATACAACTTAATCATTTGTTTTAATTATAAAACTTCCAAAATCGAAAAGCTATCCCATCAATCGATCGCAAACAATCGAGCCAAAATTTGATTTTTTGCGAATTTCGTATATTAGAATGCAGAAATCGTAGTAGATTGAGCAGTCCAGTATCTTCGATAAAGAACACAAGAACCTTTTCTGGGTTCGATTCTTTAGACTTCTGGGAGGAAGATAATGAAATCTCTACGTAACACAGCTCTTGGTCTATCCATGGGTATTGCAGCCGCGACAACTGCATTCGCAGACGGTCACGCGAAAGAACTTACAATTGCGATCGTTAACAACGGTCACATGATCAACATGCAAAAAGTTGCCGAAAGCTACACAGAAGAAACAGGTGTTAAGCTAAACTGGGTTTCCCTCGAAGAAGGTGTACTTCGCGAGCAGGTTACTTCTGACACAGCAACCGGTGGCGGCCAGTACGACATCATCAACATCGGCATGCAAGAAGCTCCAATCTGGGGTAAAGCAGGCTGGATCGAGCCCCTTGAATTCGGCGCAGACTACGACGTTGACGACATTCTGCCAGCAATCCGTGCGGGTCTTTCCCACGAAGGCACAATGTACGCAGCGCCTTTCTACGGCGAAAGCTCCATGGTCATGTACCGTAAAGACCTCACAGACGCTGCTGGCGTGACAGTCGCTGACAACGACAGCTGGGACAACGT
>JAHEGL010000523.1:1809-2247 GCA_024645145.1 Planktotalea sp. | reverse complement strand
GGTCAGCCTGTATCATGGTGCAGCGCTTTCTTTAGTTCGAGGCGGCGGTTTGGAGCGCGCTCTCCGCGCTTGCCAATGCCGTTTCATAGTTGGAAACCAGCGCTTCTACCGAAGGGCCGATGATGTCGAGAACGAGCGCGGGATAAACCCCCAAAAGCAGCGTCATCACCACAAGCGGTGCGAAGATCACGCGCTCGCGCGTTGTCATATCTGTGATTGTGCGCAGGCTTTCCTTGATCAGATCACCCATCACAACGCGACGGTAGAGCCACAAAGCATAGGCCGCTGACAGGATCACCCCCGCTGTCGCCACTGCTGCCACCCATGTATTCACTTGGAACACACTAATCAGTGTCAGGAATTCACCCACAAAGCCGGATGTGCCAGGCAGACCCACGTTCGCCATCGTGAAGAACATAAAGATCAGCGCGTAAGCTG
>JAHEGL010000523.1:0-1799 GCA_024645145.1 Planktotalea sp. | reverse complement strand
TAAGCTGGCATGCGGTTCACAAGACCACCGTAAGCGTCAATCTCACGCGTGTGCATACGGTCATAAATGACCCCAACCGCAAGGAAGAGCGCGCCAGAGATGAAGCCGTGGCTGATCATCTGGAAGATCGCACCGTCGATACCTTGCTGGTTCGCCGCGAAGATACCCATTGTGACGTAGCCCATGTGCGCAACGGATGAATAGGCGATGAGCTTCTTAATATCTTCCTGCACCAGCGCGACAAGCGACGTGTACACAATCGCAATCGCGGACATCCACAAGATCAGCGGCGTCATCACATCCGCGCCCACTGGGAACATCGGCAAAGAGAAGCGCAAGAAACCGTAGCCACCCATCTTCAATAGGATCGCCGCAAGCACGACAGAACCCGCAGTCGGCGCTTGAACGTGCGCATCAGGCAACCAGGTATGCACAGGCCACATCGGCATTTTCACCGCGAAGCTTGCGAAGAAGGCAAGGAACATCAGCGTCTGCAAACCGCCGACCACCTGGATGCCCATCAGCGAGAAGCTCTCGGAGCCGAATGTATGCGACATCAGTGTTGGGATATCCGTCGTGCCCGCGTCAACGAACATCGCAACCATCGCAACCAGCATCAAAACTGAGCCAAGGAAGGTATAAAGGAAGAATTTGAAGCTCGCATAAATGCGGTTCGCGCCGCCCCAAATCCCAATGATCAGGAACATCGGTATTAGGCCCGCCTCAAAAAAGACGTAAAACAGCACCAGATCAAGCGCCATGAACACGCCAAGCATCAGCGTCTCTAACAGCAAGAACGCAATCATGTATTCTTTAACACGGTTCTCCACGCTCCAGCTTGCCGCGATAACCAGTGGCATCATGAAAGTGGTGAGCATCACGAAGAGAACGGAAATGCCATCCACGCCCATCTTGTACTGCATACCCATGACCCATGACGCCTCTTCCACCATCTGGAAGTCAGTGTTGGAGCTGTCGAACTGGAACAAGATAAATAGCGATACGATGAACGTCGCACTTGTTGCGATTAACGCGAGCCATTTGGCATTACGCGCCGCCGCTTCATCACTGCCGCGCAAGAAAAGCGCAAGGATCAAGGCTGCGAGCGCAGGGATGAAAGTGACAATGGAAAGAAGGTTATCCATTATTGCGCTCCTCCGGAGAACGTCATCCACGTGACCAGAACCAGAATTCCGATCACCATGGCGAAGGCATAGGTAAAGATATAGCCGGACTGCGCGCGACCTGCGAGGCGGGTGAAGAAGGGCACAATACCCATCGCCACACTATTCAATGTACCGTCAATCACATCACCATCGCCACGCTTCCAGAAGAAGCGGCCAATGACAGATGCGGGTTTTACAAACACGGCATCATACAGCTCGTCAAAGTACCATTTGTTGAGCAAGAAGTTGTAAAGTGGACGGTTGTTTTCCATCGTGCGCTTGGGCATCTTCGGATCCCAGATGTAGAACCACATCGCAATCAAGAAGCCGAGAACCATCGCTATAAACGGGCTCAGCTTCACCCACGTTGGCACATAGTGTGCATCGTGAATGACGTGATTGTCTTTACCCGTGTAAATCGCACCCTCGCCCGGCTTGCCAGTGAAGGCATACGACGTCTTTTTCTTCTTGTCGTCCTTAGGCGCTGCGTGATCGTCTTTGGCTTCGCCATGGTCGTCCTTAGCTTCACTATGATCATCTTTATGCTCACCGTGCTCGGACGCTTCGGCGTATGGAACACCAAAGAAGCTTGCGATTTCATTGGTTTTGCCAAAGAAGCTGCTGTACCAGATC
>JAHEGL010000521.1 GCA_024645145.1 Planktotalea sp. | reverse complement strand
TCCAGGGCAAGGAGTTGGTCCTTTCGAAGAAAGGGAGAGATCTGTTCCATTGTTGCGGTGACGAAACCGAGATCGGGCTCCCGCATCTTATTCAAAGGGGTTGGGACGCATATGATTAATGCATCGCATTCGCCAGACCGCGAGAAATCTGTTGTGGCCTCAAAGCCATTCTCCACCATGCTGACAATGCTGTGGTCAGGGAAATGCTTAAATGGGCTTTTGCCCGCGTTTAGGGTTTCGTTACGGTCCTCCGCAATATCGAAACCAATAATCGGAAACCCAACTTCGGAGATTCGCAGAGCAAGAGGAATGCCTACATAGCCCAATCCGAGAATCCCGATCCGCGCTTTGCGCTCCGCCACTAGGTCCAAAAATGTCGCGTTCATTGTCAGTTAACTTTCTTTTTGCATGAAGAACAGGTGTCTTCTGAACTTGCCGGACTTTCGCCCGGTTTGAATGTATCAATTAATGTGCACCAACGAGGCACGAGCGCACTGGCGACCGCATTGCGGGAAACCCAGTCCAGCAGGCGCGCGCGCTGGTCACCCTGCTCCCCCAATAGTTGGCGCAAAGCCTCGGCCACGGCTTCCGGGTCATTTATCTGAGCGGTCGCCCCTAGGTTCTCAGAGCCAATCTCGGCGGCAATACCGCTTTGCGGTTCGATCAAGGCTAGTACTGGGACACCTTGCCCAAGGTAACTTGCAATTTTTGATGGATACGCGACATGATATAAGTCTTTTTCTAAAGAAACCAACCCAACATCTGCATCTGCAATCAAAGATTTAGCCTGCGCAAATGGGAGAAATGGGCCAAAGCCTACCTGTGGATGATCACCCCAACAGCGCTTCAACTCAGGCATGGCTGTACCGTCGCCAAGAAAGAACAGCTCTAGATCAGGAAAATCTTCGAAAAGCCTCGACACGCCTTCCGCCAATTGTGGAAGGTTCTGGAAACGACCGAGGTTACCCGCAAAGATCACCCTGCGGCGTCCCGGGCGTTTTCGCAACTCAACCGGTGGTTCCTGGGATGCTTCGAACAGATCCAGCGAGAAATTGTTTATCACATGCACAGGTAGGTCGCCAATGCCACGTGCGTTCAGTGTCTCTCCCATGTCTCTCGACAGCACGACGATCGCCTTACTGCGCCTTAGGGTTTGGTTATCCAGCCAGCGCAGTACACGCATGGGCAGACCTCGGCCCAAGCGTCCACCGCTGTAGATAGACACTTCAGGATGGATATCCTGCACATGGTAGATGAACTTGGCCCCCACGATGCGCGCTGCAAGGCTAGCGGACCAGGCAGCAACCACGGGCGGAAAGGTCGAGGCTGTCACAACGTCCGGACGCGAGCGCAAGACAGCCACAAATAGTGCCCAGCAATACAGCACCACATTGGTGAGACGACGCGGTGGGTTTCGCTTTTCGTCCCCAAAGACACGGATGCGTTGCACTTTGAGAGCTCCGAGGGTTTCGCTCAGCGGGGTCTCTGATGGGCACGTTTCGGCTCGATAGGACGGCATCGAGGACAAGACATGAACCTCGTGCCCCGCCTCAGCCAACGCATCGCCAATCGCGCGCAGCATCACCGCGTAAGGGGCGGTGTCCGGCCAAAAAAAACGATGGGTCAGGAGAACTTTCATCTCTCAGGCTTTGGCCATAAGGGTCTGGATACATTCGATGACCTCAGTCTGTTGCGCTTCGGTCATGTCACTGCCCGAAGGCAGACAAAGCCCGTTCTCGAACAGGTGTTCATCAACGCCCGCACCAACATAGGTTGCGCCATCGAACATTGGCTGCATGTGCATAGGTTTCCAAAGTGGACGGGATTCGATCTGGCGCTCCATCAGCATCTTGCGAATGTCCTCGCGATTAAGTCCCGCTTGCTGCGGATCGACGGAGATCGCCGTCAGCCACTTCGATGAATAATAATCCTCAGGTTCTGGCATGAAGCTTATGCCAGGAAGATTCAATGCAGACCGATACCGATCGTTGATCGCGCGGCGGGTTTCGACGCGGTTTCCCAACACATCCATCTGACCAATGCCAATTGCGGCGCACACGTTGGATAGTCGGTAGTTGTAACCGACAGTGGAATGCTCATAGTGCGGAGCCGGGTCTCGGGCTTGCGCCGATAGAAACCGTGCGCCGTCAGCGATCTCCTTTGTCCGGGTCACCAGCATACCGCCGCCGGAGGTAGTGATGATTTTGTTGCCGTTGAACGACAGGATCGAAGCTTCCCCGCCGGTGCCG
>JAHEGL010000047.1 GCA_024645145.1 Planktotalea sp. | reverse complement strand
CTTCAACAAAATCAATACCTGGGCTCAGGATCAATTTGTCGTAGGCAACAGACCCACCACCCGCGAGCGCGACTGTTTTTGCATCGCGATCAACGCCAATGGCCCAATCATGCACAACATTCACGCCACCAGACGCGAGTGTGCCATAGGAATGGCCGATATCTTCGATCCCTTTGAAACCACCAAGGTAGAGGTTTGAGAAGAAGCAAGTGTAGTACATGCGGGATGGTTCGATCAGCGTGACGTCGATCTCGCCTTTGCTGTCCTTAGCAATGTAGCGCGCCGCTGTTGCGCCACCTGCACCACCGCCAACTACGACGACCCGAGGCTTGCCGTGACCTGCCGCTTTCACCATCGGTGCCGCAAGAACGGCTGCCGCAGCTGCGGATGTACCAAGGAACATTCTTCTGTTGATAGACATACTATTTCTCTCCCAGTTTATGCCCTATTCTTCGAGGGTCTTAAAATACGCAGCCAAAGCTGCGATCTCTTCGTCATTCAGACGCCCAGCCATCATCTGCATGACAGGATGTGGTCTGATCTTACGTTTATATGCATGCATTGCGATTACGAAATCTTCAGTTTCCCAAAGCGTGATCGACGGAATGCCATCGGATGTTCCATCAGATTGATGACACGTCAGGCATTCGCTCGCGAGGTATTCGCCGTATTCTGGATCACCTTCCAACGCCAATATCGCGGGATCAAGATCGTGATCCGTCGCAATAGCCGTTGGTTCGGCTTCCGGAATGTCTGACGGATTGTCAGAAAACCTACGCAAGTATGCTAGCACATTTGCGCGATCGTCGGGGTCTTTCAAACCACGAAAGCTCATGCGTGTTTTCGAAACCAAAGCGCGAGGGTTTTCAATATAAGCGTCCAGCGTTTCAGCTGTCCAGATCAAACCGTCCGCACCCGCGCGGGTCATGGATTTGGAGTAGCGATACCCCTCATGCTCCGCAGCGCCGCTGCCGAACACACCGTTCAAGTGCGGCCCAATCTTATCGACTGCGCCACTGCCAACCTGGTGGCAACCTGTGCATTTCTTGAAGACTTTTTCGCCCGCGTCCGCATCGCCAAGCTTTTCAGCCCCAAGCGCCCCAGCCGCACAAAATGCGACCAGAGCGACTGGGAGGAGTGTAGCAAAGCGCTTAATCATTCCGCGAAGCTCGCAAGATAAGCAGTGATTGCCTCCAGATCTTTTTCTTTCTTAAGTCCAGAGAAGCTCATCTTGGTGCCCTTCATGTAAGCTTTTGGCTTAGCAAGAAATTCACTCAATGACGCTTCATCCCAAACACGGCCTTCTTCGGCAGCCGCGTTGAAGGCGTTGGAGTACTTAAACCCGTCGATGCCTCCGATTGTGCGGCCCATAAGCGCGTTAAGCTGTGGTCCGGACTTGTTCTTCGCCCCAGCACCGACTTCGTGGCAGGCCTTGCACTTCTTAAAGACCTTCTCACCAGCCTTGATCAATGCAGCACTTTCATCGACTGGCGCTTCAACAGCAGCAACCTGAACCTCTGGCTCCGGCTTTGCTTCAGGCTCTGGAATAAACGCGGCACCGGATGCGCTAAAGCTTGGCAGCCCGTCAACAGTTGCGTTGTTCATCACAGATTCAGAACCACCATCTTCAGGTGTGTTCACCAAAAAGACCGAACGCATTGTAACGGTCACTTCTTCCTTACAATTGCTCATGCAAGGCTCGGTGCTCCAGGCTGCGTATTCTGTTTCCGGACGATCATCGATCACGAAACCATCTTTGTTTGGCATCTCAAACGCACCAAGGTTTTCGTTGGTAAGCTCGAACTCATCATCGATCAAATCGTTGGAGTAGAGGATATAAGCGACGATGGCATAGGTCTCATCTGGGCTCAGCGTACCTGCTTCGCCAAATGGCATGGAGCGATAGACATAGTCGTAAACCGTTGAAAGATGCGGCCAGTAAGAACCCACTGTTTTGACAGGATCTTCATCACCAAGCGTGTCAAATCCACCTGCCAAGACAGGCCAGTTATCCACACCTTCTGCAAAGTCACCATGACACGCAGCGCATTTATCCGCAAACAGCTCCTCACCGTCATACGCATTCCCTGTGCCGACGGGCAAACCACGGCCATCAGGCAGAACGTCAACGTCCCACGCTGCAATTTCTTCTGGCAACGCCTCACGACCAAGACCAAAAGCACCGTCGCGCTCAGGCGCAGGCGCGGTCAAAGATGCGCTGACCACTGGACGCGCTTCAAGCTCTGCAATCTTAGCCTTTGCTGTGTCTTGCACCAAAGCAATCTGTGTTTTGAGATCACTTGCCATCGCTTGCTGCTCAACCAACTGCGCCTGTGCCGCTTGCGCTTGTGCACGGGCCAGTTCAGCCTCGTCGGCTTTGTAGCCGCGTGTCATCAGACCGTAGGCACCGCCAAGGACAATGCCTGTTACGCCAAGGGCTGGGAGTAAAATATTAGGAGACTTCGACATTCTCAGCGATCCCTTCTGCGTTCACGTACCAAGTTTGGATACAGTTGTTGTGATAAACGGAGTTTTCGCCACGCGTGTCGCGCAGCTGTTCTTTAGTTGGCTGGACATAGCCGGTTTCATCCATCGCGCGAGCTTGCAACAGCATTGGTGCGCCGTCCCAATCCACGTCGTGATAGAAACGCGTCAGCGCTTTGGTGTCGCCCTGCTTGCCAAGACGTGCCGTTTCCCAAGTGATGCCGCCGTCTTTAGACACGTCAACGCGGGTGATCTGGCCGTGACCGGACCATGCGAGACCCGAGATCACCAAAGGACCTTTGCCATGCGTAATCGGCATCTGCGGGCTTGGTGACGTAATGACAGATTTGGCATCCATCACCCATGTCCACTTGCGCGCGGTTCCGTCCTCAAGCACGTCAGTATATTTTGACGTCTCTTCGCGGCTTTCAGTCGGGCTGTCAGACACTTCAACGCGGCGCAGCCACTTGACCCACATGTTGCCTTCCCAACCGGGCACGACAAGGCGCACAGGGTAGCCGTGCTCCATACGCAGCGCTTCACCGTTGGCTTTGAACGCGACGAGCACGTCATCAAGCGCTTTTTCCATCGGGATAGAACGGCCGTTAGACGATGCATCTGCACCTTCTACATAGACCCACTTGTCTTTGAGATCACCCGCAGCACTAAGTCCTGCCTCATTCAGCAATGCACGCAGCGGAACGCCAGTGTATTCCATGTTGTGGATCATGCCGTGCGTGAACTGCACACCATTGAGCTGAGCACCGGCCCATTCCATGCCTGTATTCGCCGCACATTCGCAGAAATACACATGGTTTTCACGCGGTAAACGCTCAAGATCAGCGTAGGTAAACACAAGAGATTTGTCCACCAAGCCATTGATCATCAAACGATAATCTTCTTTTCGCATTTCGATAGCACCAGAGTGGTGACGCTCAAACGCACAGCCTTGTGGTGTGATCGTCCCCTCAAGCGCGTGTATTGGCGTGAAGTTGATCGACGAAATTGGTGAGGCCGTCAGCCACTCCACATTGCGGCGCACGACGTGGGATTCAAACTCGATCGGCATGCCGTAGGGCGTTTCATCAACGCCTACGCCCGTGATCGAAGCCCATTCTTGAACATCTGTGATTAACGGATCCGCGCTTTGTGCAGAAGCACCTCCTGCAACGGTACCCGCCGCGATCGCAGCACCTCCGCGTAAAAACGCGCGACGTGAGGGTTTATGCATCTCGTCCATGTCTCAAACTCTCTCTTTTTGTTTCGATTATACGCCGACGACTTCGACGCTGTTATTTTCTTCAACTGTGACCGTACCAAGCTTAGCGATATGGCTTTCAACAACGTCCCAAATCTGCGGTCCCTCAGTGCCCTCGTTGACAGACGCCCAACCCGCAACCACGTAAGAGCGCGCTGGATCAATCAACTCACCCGTAGCGAGAAGTGTCATATTGCTGATGCGCTCCCCTTGCGGTTTGGAGACGTCAATGCGGTAGCCAAGGCCACCGGTGCGCACCATGTCACCACCCTGTTGGTAATAGGGGTCTGGGTTAAAGATATTATCTGCAACATCCTCGAGAATGACTTGAAGGAATTCACCTGCCATTTCAGTGCGGTACGCCTCACCGTAGCTCATGGAGGTTACACCGAAAATATCTTCGCGTGTGATGTCCTGACCCGGCACCATAGATGGCCCCCAACGCACACCCGGGCTTAGCGCGATTTCTGCGTCACGCTCAGACAGCAACGCGTCACAAATCACATCGTCCCATGTGCCGTTGAAATTACCACGGCGATACAAAAGGCTATCGGTTTTGCCGATGACTTCTGACATTTCTGCTTCATAAGGCGCGCGTTGCTCATCAATAAGCGCTGCGATCTCTTTGTCTGGCTCGATCACATCAGAGAAGATCGGGATCAACTTAGTGCGGTAGCCCATCATACGACCATCGCGAATGTCGAGGTCAACGCGGCTGACAAACTTACCGTTTGAACCTGATGGCAGAATAATCGTCTCACCGACAACAACAGGCTCAGGCAAAGCATCATGCGTGTGCCCAGACAGGATCACATCAATGCCCGGCACAACGCTTGCCATCTTCTTGTCGACGTCAAAACCATTGTGGCTCAGTACAACAACGCATTCAGCACCTGCTGCACGGACTTCTTGCACCATCGCGTTCATGTTCTCGTCACGAATACCAAAAGAGTACTCAGGGAACATCCATCCGGGGTTGGCAATCGGCATATATGGGAACGCCTGACCGATCACAGCGATCTTGGTGCCACCGCGCTCAAACATTTGGTAGGGTTTAAACATCTCCGCAGGTTCATCCCACTCCGCATCAAAGATGTTCTGACCAAGGGCCGCAAAGGGCAGGCCTTCAACAATTTCGTTAACGCGCTCACTACCGAGCGTAAATTCCCAATGGAATGTCATCGCGTCGGGCCTCAACGCGTTCATCACGTTGACCATGTCCTGACCGGCTGTCTTGTGGCACGTGTAAGACCCATGCCATGTATCGCCACCATCTAGCAAAATTGCATCTGGGCGATCTGCGCGGATCGCGTTGATAACAGTCGCAACGCGATCGAGCCCGCCAACACGGCCATAGGCCTGCGCCAATGCCGAAAAATCACCAGAGCTAAGTGCATAGTGGCTCGGGGAGCCGTCAGCGATACCGTAGGCTTTGCGGAAATCTGCACCTGTAATATGAGGGACAACACCTTTGTTACCACCAACGCCGATATTGATTGAAGGTTCGCGGAAGTGAATAGGCTTAAGCTGGCCATGAATATCCGTGACGTGGATCAGGGAGACGTTTCCAAAGGTTTCAAACTCAAGAAGCTGTTCTTGGCTCAGGCTTTGCTGCGCGCCCAAACGTGCCCAGTTACCAAAACCAGACGCACCAACAAGCGCGGAAGCTGCCATGCTGACCTGAAGAAAATCGCGACGATTTATCATGGTTTATTTAGTCCTTAATACATATGCGCATAATTGAATGCGATAGAGAAGAGAAAACCCCGCACCAATAAGGCGCGGGGTTCAATATGATTTAGTTGCGGACAGAAGGAGTTTCGACGACGAGCCCTTCACCGCGAGATGCAAGATATAGCTCAAGCGCTTTGAACTCTTCGCCACCTTCTTTGAAAGGTGTCGCGCGAATATTCGTCATGCAACCTTTGAAACGGCCATGGCTAGAGTTCAGCTTGGCATTTTTAAGGCGGTATGTTGGGAATCCATTGATCTGACCTTGCGACAGGTGATCTGCGCGGATCATGGTGCCATAATTGTCCTCGTGACAGCTTGAGCAAGCCATATCAAGCTGACCAACACGTGTGTAATACAGCTCTTTACCCTTTTCCCAAAAAGGAGCCGCGTCGCCATCAATAGCCACGTTCACCGGCATGCCGCGTGATTGAAGGCCAATCAAGGCTGTCATCGCAGTCATGTTGCCCTTAGACCATTTCCATGGCTCCGCGCCCATACGCTCGGTGCGACACTCGTTGATGATGTTCTCCATCGTGACCAACTCACCTTCCTCAACACGTGGAAGCGTTGGACGTAACCCTGCAAAGTCTTCAACATTCTCATGACAGGATGCGCATGATTTGCCCTCAGAACCATCTACTTTGGCCCAAAGGTCGATCGCCTGATCGACAAAGATCATGCCCGGGTTATCAAAATCATCAGACTGCAGCGCTTGCGTTTCGCTCGTGCGGAACCGCCAACCTGAATAGATAGTGTCGACATTTTCCATGTGCGACGGCGCAGCAATTTCTGTCAGAAAAGCGTTCCCATCCAAGACTAAATCATTGCTATCCTGTGCAGCAGCGCTGGTAGCCAACGCAGCGGCTCCGAATGAGATCCATAGTTTCAAATTCATTGTAACCCTCCCTTTTAACATTATGTCTCTATCTCAGGAGACTGCGATCTTTTTACGTGTGTCGTAGACTGACCCATCATCGTCGTACCACGTGAACTTGAATTCACCACTCTCCGGAACAACAGAATCGAACTGGAAATATGGGTTGGTCGAGATCGCGGGCTCTAGAGTCACATCAATGACATTTTCTCCATTAAAATCAGCCGTGAAGCGGTTGATGATTGAACGCGGGATCACTTTGCCGTCCCCATCTTTACGCTGACCACTTTCCATCTTGTGACTGATCAAGCATTTGATCGTTATAGTCTCGCCAGCGGATGCTGACTTCGGGACTTTTACGCGGGGCTTTACACCTTTGGCCATATTATTTCTCCTGTCTTAGCTTAGCCGCCGCAGCCGCCGATTGTTACTTTTACGTTGGTCGAAGCGCGTTGAAAGCTACCGTCTTCCATCTTGGCAAGCGCCACAACATTTTGCGTGCCCGCGAGACGAATACGTGTTGAAGCACTACGCGATGCACTCAGCGGTCCAAAATTGAACGTTGCAACAGCTGGGACAGGATTACCATCTGCGAACAAAGTGATCGCAGCGGCGCCCGGTGCATCGATTGAGATCGGAACTGTGTTGCCGTTTTCCGCAATTTCAGGCGCGCTCAAAGTGATTGCACCCTCGCCGATTTCTGCGCCGCCAGTCATTTCGGCAATAGCATTATCAGTCAAGCTCGCGAACGCAGGCGCACCTGCAAGGCTACCAACCGCTAGTGCAGAGCCGCCAAAAACGAGAACTTTCCGCCGTGTCAGTGTCATATTATTCTCCAAAATCATGCGACCTCACTCCTCCTTGAGTGTGGTCAAATACGCGACAACATCCTCGACCTGCTGCGCAGACAGGATGGACTTGCCTTCAAACTTCTCAAGCGCGCGAGTGTAGCCAGCATCAATGTAAAACGCAGGCATGATAGTGCCTTCAAAGACCATTTTTGAGTTCGCGACTATGGCGCGCAACTCAGCTTCGGACCAACGATCCGCAACACCGTCCATGGTTGGACCAACTTCGCCGTGAAAGCTCTGCTCGGACCAGTCGGTATTTGCGTGGCACGCAAGGCAATTACCTTGTTTGCGGTTCGCAAAAATCTTTCGCCCTGAGACGGAATCCCCCGTAACGCCCGTCAAAGACACTTCAACGGCACCATCTACAAACACCACTTCCTTCGGTTCAACTCCGTCAGCAAAACCCGAAGTTGCTGCTAGAGCTGCGACCGCAGCCGCTCTCAAAACACGTTTCATAAACCCTCCCTAATGACGCAATAACGTCGAACGTTGATGTACACTATTGCACACAATTCCGCGATAGCAAGAACAAATTCAACTAATTGAATTTTTAGATTTGACTTCGCTCGGAACGCGCTTATTTGTCAGCCCTTCTGCTCCGTAAATTTACGTGCGTGGTACTTCTGGAAAGGTTCGTCACTATTATACCCTTCCTCGAAGACCCAAGTAAGCATGTTGAGCGTTGTCCATTTCCCAAACGCACCGGGCATATTTGCTGCCGCCGCTTGCGTCGCCATGGCGTCGTCTGCGACTTCGGTCGGGAAGAAATAAATACTTGGCGTAAACAATGCGCCCCAGCGCTTCACCATGTCTTTTTCAGCCATCGTGGTGCCGTCAAAATCAGTTACTTCAACATCACCGAACATATTGATTTGAACAACGAAAAAGTTCTCCTCAATGTAGTCGCTGACTTCAGGAACTGAAAAGACTTCTTCATGCATCTTCTTGCAATAAATGCAGCCACGCTGTTCCACGATGATCATCAGGCGTTTGCCCTCAGCGTTGGCTTCTTCCAGATCCTCGCTCAAGTCCTTGAACGTATCACGCATCCAAGACGCTTTGTGCAGACCATCATCACCAATCTCTGCGGCCAGTGTTGTTGCCGCGAATACTGCGCAAAATGCGAGTGTTAAAAATCTAAGCATCGTCGTATCTCCTCTTTAACCAATGGTGCTAAACCACGGGACATTTTCCAGCATCCACTGGGCGATAATATTGATGGTGTTGGTCGCGATGAGCAGGCCGAATACGATTAACAACGCGCCCATAAGCTTTTCGATTAGGCCCAAGTGGCGGCGGAATCGCGCCATGAATTTCATGAACGGACCGATAAAGAGCGCCGCGATGACGAAAGGCAATGTCATCCCGATTCCATAGGCAAAGAGCAAGAACGCGCCCTGTCCCGCACTTTCCTGCCCCGCAGCCGTAAACAGAATCGCTGCAAGGACAGGTCCAACACAAGGCGTCCAACCAAACGCAAACGCAAGGCCGATGACATACGCGCCAACGAAGCCGACATTTGTCGTGCTTCCGGCATCAGCACGGAATTGACGATACAGAATGCCGATCTTGAGCACACCTAAAAAATGTAAACCCATCGCAATGATGATCGCCGCCGCAATCCAGCGCAAAATATCAAAATATTCGCGCACCATCTGACCAAAGACAGTTGCAGTCGCGCCAAGCCCCATAAATACAGTGATCACCCCCAACGCAAAACAGCAAGCTGCGAGGAACGCGCGCAAACGCACTTGTGGGGATACTTCGGTATCCGCAGCGACCTGATTCATCCCGACACCCGCGAGATAACTCAAATAGAACGGTACGATTGGTAAGATACAGGGCGATAGGAAAGATAAAAGCCCTGCGAACGCGGCGCCGAAGAAAGAAACGTCAAACATCCGTGAAACAGCCTTTACTTGAAATATTCAAAAATTAGATTATGTACCTTTCTCGTAGACGTCAATGAGCGGGTACAGGTTTTGATCAAAGCAGCTTTTACAAGCCTACTTCTTATGGTGCCCTCGTCGGCATTTGCAGACACATATTTGATGATGGCCGAAGAAGACGGCTGCTATTGGTGTGCGAAGTGGACCAAAGAGATTGGCCATATCTATCCTAAAACGGCAGAGGGTGCAGCAGCCCCGCTGAAGCGCTTTGATGTGCACAGTGTCGTTCCAGACGTTGAATTTGCTCGCCGCGTCCACTTTACCCCTACGTTTATTCTTGTCGACAACGGCAAAGAACTTGATCGGATCGAAGGCTATCCCGGCGAAGACTTTTTCTGGGGCCTGCTTACCATGATGCTTGAACGGTCCAAAATTGGCTTGGAAGATAGAAGTTAATAAAGTATGACACACCCCATGACAGTCCAAGTTGACACATTACCGGTCTCGCACCTACCCGTATTTGACAAGAATATGTGTGCGGCAGATCTGGATAAAATGATGACCAATGCGCAGGTTGCGTCTAATTTCCTGAAGGCCATTAGTCATGAAGGTCGACTGATGATCTTGTGCCATCTGGCGACAGGCGAAAAATCGGTGACCGAGCTGGAAGAACTTTTGTCCACCCGTCAAGCAGCCGTGTCCCAACAGTTGTCGCGCTTGCGCCTTGAAGGGCTTGTCACCCCACGTCGCGATGGCAAGACAATATACTATAGCTTGACAGATGAGCGCCCCAAACAGATCATGGAAGTTGTCTATGACCTGTTTTGTAGAGACGACTGATCAAACACCTCGCCAGTGTTTGGACAAAGGGAACGCCAAATGTTGGATTTTTTCGGAGAAGCAAATCTCGCCGCCCTGTTCGGTTTGTTCGGGGGCATCGCGCTTGGGCTAGCCGCGCGTATTGGTCGTTTTTGCACGCTCGGGGCTATTGAAGACTATCTCTACGGCGCAGATGACAAACGATTGCGGATGTGGGGCATTGCAATTGGTGTTGCTGTTATCAGCACGCACATCGTGATCTCGTTTGGAGGCTTCGAGGCCACATCCTCCGCTTATCTTGATCGTCACTGGAGCCCGCTAGCAACAATTATCGGCGGCTTGCTATTCGGCTATGGGATGGCTTTGAGCGGGAACTGCGGCTACGGCGCACTTGCCCGCCTCGGCGGCGGTGATTTGCGATCCTTTGTCATTGTCCTAGTGATGGGCTTATCCGCATATTTCGTGATGTCGGGTCCGCTTGCGCACTTTCGCGTCTGGGCTTTCCCAGTTGAAACCGGCGCAGCATCGCCGCAAGGGTTTACCCAACTCTTTGAGCGCTCCGGAATTCCACCCCTTGTAACAGGATTGTTGTTCGGCGGCGCACTTTTGATATCAGCACTGTGGCAAAAAGAGATGCGCACATCCTACGCCCACCTCATTTGGGGAACAGTCGTCGGTTTGGCGATTTTTTCAGGCTGGCTCGGAACACATTGGATTGCCCAGACCGGATTCGCCGTCGAACCGATTGAGACACATTCCTTCGCAGCGCCAATTGGCGATACGATCTACTACTCCATGACCGCATCCGGCAACACGCTCTCGTTCAGCGTTGGCTCGATTGTAGGCGTTGTGATCGGCGCAATCCTTGGCTCATATTCCAAAGGCCATTTCCGCTGGGAAGCCTGCGAAGACCCCCGCGAATTGCGCCGCCAATTGGTTGGCGCGTCCCTTATGGGGCCTGGCGCGATTTTGGCGGTTGGATGCAGCGTAGGCCAAGGCATTTCCGCGTTTTCCGTCCTCGCCTACAGCGCGCCTGTCGCCTTGATTGCAATTTTTTGTGGCGCGGCCTTTGGCCTAAAGCAATTGATCGTTGGATTCGCACCAGCGCGATAAGCTGACGCTTAACAAGAGATTCACGACGTAACACATTGAAAATGAATGAAATGGTGCGGGTGAAGGGACTCGAACCCCCACGCCTCGCGGCGCCAGAACCTAAATCTGGTGCGTCTACCAATTCCGCCACACCCGCACTCGAGCGCCTAATAGCAAAGCAAATCAGCGATGGCGAGAGGAAAATGCAGCTTTACCAAATCTCAATGTTTAACTGCGATACAACGCTCATGGATTCGCCAGTATATAAGAGACTAGCCGCGCATCAGAAAACGCGTTACGTTTGCATACATAAGGTCGAAAATGACCATCAGAGCAGACATAGGATACCGCCAATGGAGCCGAAACTGGCCCGGCGCATTCACGAGGAACAAGCCTCGAAAGATCAAAACGCGCGGGCTGTTTCAGCGCAATTGGGTTTTTTTCGCAGATACAATTATTCTTACGATGGACGGCGAAGCGCTGGCACGCGATATTGCGCCCGGTGATCGCAT
>JAHEGL010000509.1:584-2282 GCA_024645145.1 Planktotalea sp. | reverse complement strand
TTTCGCATTAGGCTTTGACCGCTTCCATGAAACGATGACGGATCACGACAGGATCCAATGTGATCACTGGCAGCTTGATATTGCCGCTGTCACATTTGCACACGATGATCGTCATTTCGTCGCTATCAATCGCGTCTTGTAGCACTGGACCGAGGTCTTTGTCCTGCACTTCAACCACGTTGTCACAGCCACAAGCCCGTGCAACATTTGTCAGGTTCGTCTTCATACCCGCATATGTCGGTTGATCACCCGTAGAGCCGTAAGAGCCATTGTCGATGATCAGCAACGTGTAGTTGCCCGTCGCGTTGTTCGCGATTGTTGGCAACGTGCCGAGGTTCGTTAGAACAGAGCCATCCCCGTCGATGGAGATCACGGGTTTGTCTTGCGCCAGCGCAAGGCCGAAACCGATGGAAGAAGACAGACCCATTGTGCCGAGCATGTAAAAATTACGCTCGTTATCATCGATCATATGCAGCTCTTGGCTGGGCAGACCGATGTTGCACACAACAAGATGCGGGTTCAGGATCGGGGCGATTTCTTTTAGGATTTCTGAACGGATCATTGGTCGCCATAGCCTCCCCAGAAGTTCGCGTCCGTTAGGATCGCGACGGGTTTGTTGCACATGAAAGTGTACTTTAGAATATTATCGAACTCTTCGACATCTTTCTGCCAGTGGAAGTGATAGGTCGGGATGTTCAGCTGAGCGAGCAGCGCTTTAGTGTGCACAGCCATTTCGACTTGGCAGGCCACAGGCTCGCGCAGCTCACCGCGGTATGAAATGATCATCGGCAAAGGCATACGGTAAAACTGTGTCAAGGTCGCGAGTGTGTTGATGGTCACACCAATCGCTGTGTTCTGCATGATGATCGCTGGGCGTTTACCGCCCATGAATGCGCCCGCACATAGCCCCATGCCTTCGTCTTCTTTATTAGACGGGATGTGGAAAATCTCATCACGCTCTTCAACCTCTTCGATAACACCAGCCAGCTGCTTGCAGGGCACTGTTGTCACGAAAGAGACATCGTTCGCGACAAGATCGTCTACGATCTTCTTGTCGATGTTCATAATGTCGTTTCCTTTGTTAGTTCGGTGTTTCTTAATGTCGGGTTGCCCCGTGGTTTATGCCCATGGATCGAGAATTATTTTAGGTGCAGCCACACGACCCGCACGGATGTCTTTGAAAGCTTGATCGCCATCTGCAAGACTGCGCGTTTCGGTCCAATCCAGTGGACCGAATTTGCCATCAAAGATGGCCTGAGCCGTATCGCGGAAATCCTGCGCGGTATAGGTGTAGGTTCCGATGAATGTGATCTCTTGCAAGGTATATCGCCGCACATCAACACCGCCAGTGTCATCACCAAGCCCAACATGTGCAATGACACCACCGGGCAAAACGGCCTCGGATGCAACTGCGCGCGTGGCAGCATAACCGACAGCGTCGATCACGACAGGGAACATCCCCTCAACTGCCGCAACGCATGTTTGACCACACGCATCGACGAGATGCGCGCGGCGTATGTCATTTAGCTCTGCAATCGTGACATCCTGAACACCCATGGCTGTGAGTGCGAGCGCAGCCGCAAGACCAATCGCACCGCCCCCAATCACGAGCGCTCGCTTGTTCATGCTGGGATGCAATGCCTCAAGCGCCAGGCGGACTGTGTGCCAGCTTACCGCAAGAGGTTCTGCAAGTGACGC
>JAHEGL010000509.1:0-574 GCA_024645145.1 Planktotalea sp. | reverse complement strand
AGTTACCAGATTGCTTTCTGGGATCGCAATGTATTGTGCAAACGCCCCTTCACGCGGCATCATCGAGATGATTTCGCGGTTTGGGCAAAGGTTTACACGCCCTGCTTTGCACGCATCGCAACTCATGCATGTTACAAGTGGATTAACGGTCACACGACGGCCGTCCATATCACCGCCAACAATAACGCCAGCGGCTTCATGCCCAAGAATAAGCGGTGCCGGGCGACGTGCATCATGCCCTAAAAAGGCATGCATGTCAGAGCCACAAATGCCAACTGCTTCGACTTTAATCAGATGCTCATCCGTGCCGGCGACAGGGTCTGGCATGTCGCGGAAGTTAAGCGTTTCAACGCCATCATAAACCAGTGCTTTCATTTCGCCGTAAATCCTCCATCAACCATGAGCACTTGGCCCGTCACATAGCTTGACGCATCTGAACAGAGAAACAGCAAGGGCCCGTCCATATCTTCCATCGTGCCATTGCGCCCAGTGCAGGTCTGCGCCGCATTGCGCGCCGCGCGCTCTGGATCGTCAAAGACGGCGGCTGTTAGCTCTGTCGGAAAGAAACCCGGTC
>JAHEGL010000505.1 GCA_024645145.1 Planktotalea sp. | reverse complement strand
ATGATCAGTTCAACCAAATCGATGCATGGTCATTTGATTGGCGGCACTGGGGCTGTCGAATTGCTCGCCTGTATTATGGCGCTGCGGGATGGGGTGATCGCCCCGACGATTGGGTATGAAGAAGCCGATCCCGAATGTGCGTTAGATGTTGTCCCGAATGAAGCACGTGAGGTTCGCGTCGACGTTGCCTTGAGCAATGCGTTTGCCTTTGGTGGGCTGAATGCGGTTTTGGCGCTGCGCAGAGCGCCCTAATAAAAAGCGCGCCCAAAGGCGCGCTTTCGTCTCAACTAAAGAGCTATTTGATTATTGCTGTGCAACGGTTGTCATGTCGTAGCTTGCTGTGAAGCCGCTCAGCGACATGTCCAACTGGATCTGCTGATCTTGCGCAACAAATGGGACAATCGTCACGACTGCTTTCGCACCACGCTTGAAGCCATTGAGATCGCTTTCTGTCAGACCAATACGCGCAAAACATCCGATCTGGTTGCATAGGGAGTAGGGGTAGCGCTTGCTCTGCGCACCATCAACGGCGATACGTAATTGCGCTTGAAGGGCGGTTTCCAAAGGAACAATCACTGTAGCGCCCGCAACCGCCTGACCACCTTGCGGCAATTTAAACAGGCTTACTTCCGCGACAGGGTTACCTGCTTCGTTTTGCAACAACTGATACATCTGGCAAGGTTCGCCTTCGCCAGTTTCAGTCTTTACGCATTGGATTTCCCAATCTTGAACGACTTCGCGCACGTATGTTTGGCCGACCTGCGGAATGGATGTATCCTCACCAAGGTTGAGATCACCTTCGCTTGAGGGAACTGTGTTGGGCGTTTCTTCTTCTGTCGCAGTTTCCTGCGCCATCGCGGTTCCACTGAGGGCAAAACATGCAAGCGCTGCAAGCGCGGTCATACGATTGAACATAGAAAATTTGTCCTGAATTAGGGTCGTTTGTGGGTGCCTATCATGTGTAAAAAGAACTGTCAGCGCTTTGGACACAATAGAGCGGTGAAATTACCCTTATCTTGCTTAAACCGACTTGGTTGGCAAGACCCTTCACCACGTCGAAACGCTTCAGGCGGCTATCAAAATAGATGCAGGACCCTCAACAAAAAAAGGAAGACCTCTGCGGGTCTTCCTTGTCTTTTATTCTCCCCGTCGGACCGACCGACTTGTTGTTTATATCTTATTGTTGGGTTTCCGAAGCGTCAACAGAAAAATCGACAAATTGTCGCAGAACAAGCTGCGAGATGCCCAGAAATAAACGTTTTCATAACAGGCAGAATATCAAACCGATCCACCCAACGAAAAAAGATCGCGCCACAAAGGACGCGGTCAGTCTGACAGGGAGGAAGTCTGCCCACAACACAAGGACACTTGGCTGTGGACGATTGCACTCTGACATGAATAAGTTAACGTGGCGTTTCGCTGAGAAGGCCTCGGCACTAAAATTTTAAGTTAATTCTGGCGTGCGAATTGGAACATCATAGTTTCGTCGGTGGTGGCGGCCCGGAATATACGGACAAACAATGGCTTAATCTGAAATATGCCAACCGGCACGGTTTGATTGCGGGCGCGACAGGCACGGGTAAGACTGTGACGCTGCAAATTCTCGCTGAGAACATCTCGAATGCTGGTGTGCCAGTATTTTTGACCGATGTGAAAGGTGATCTTTCGGGGCTCGCGGGTATCGGGTCTGAGACATTCAAGCTGCATGAGGTTTTTACCTCGCGCGCTGAAAAGATCGGCTTTGACGATTATAGCTATGATCGCTTTACAGTAACATGTTGGGACTTGTTTGGCCAACATTGCCATCCCGTGCGCACAACCGTCGCCGAGATGGGGCCTTTGTTGGTTTCACGCCTTCTTGAGCTGTCTGAGCCACAAGAGGGTGTCGTCAACATCGCCTTCCGCGTGGCCGATGAGCAAGGTATGCCGCTGCTTGACCTCAAAGACTTGCAAGCTTTGCTGGTTTAGGTGGGCGAGCACCGTGATGAATTGACACTGCGTTATGGTAAAGTCTCTACAGGGTCCATCGGCGCGATCCAGCGGCGCTTGCTGGTGCTTGAAAACCAAGGTGGCGCACAGCTTTTTGGCGAACCTGCGCTCGCGCTGAGTGATATTATCAGCACCGCCAGCGATGGTCGTGGTCGTATCAACATTCTAGCATCTGCCAAACTGATGGGCGCACCGCGCCTCTATGCGACGTTCTTGCTATGGCTCTTGTCTGAATTGTTTGAAGAACTGCCCGAAGTCGGCGACCCTGACAAACCCAATCTGGTGTTCTTCTT
>JAHEGL010000500.1:568-2292 GCA_024645145.1 Planktotalea sp. | reverse complement strand
CGCGACCGTTCTTCATGACCCGTCGCGCTCGACAATGAGTTTATTTGGAAAAATGAAGCAGAAGCACAGCGCTTAATCTTCATTTTTCCAAATAAACTCAAACCCTACGCTTGTAGCAAAAGTTGTCTTAGGTAAGCTTGGCTAATGAACGCGCACCGCAATGGCACCAAGTCTTTTTCAGACGCAGATGCAGGCATAGACATCACAGAAGATTTTGAGCGTTTTCGCCAACGCAACGAGATTTTGCACTCAGAAATGCGTCTTGGTTAAGTTCTGACATTCTTTCTGAGCGCGGCGCTGCGGACGGCAAGCGCGAAGGCTTTCAAGCCACTATTGCGTGCGACACACCCATCGCGGCTGAGCAAATGGAAATAGACGACCCACAGCGCATGAGCACTGAAATAAAGCGCATCGCAGAGTTCTTTGGTGCTGATCTTTGCGCTGTTACAGAAATCGACGACCGCTGGCATTATGAAACCCGCGTCGACACACGCGATATGAGCGAGGCCCCTAATCACCTCCCGAGCGGGATCACGCATGTCATTGTGCTGGGCCACGAAATGGGCGCGGAGTTGGTCGCTACCTATCCTTCCGCCCTTGCTGGCGCTGCAACAGGGCGTGAATACAGTCATGAAGCCGCTATCGTGATGCAAGTCGCTGCGTATATCCGTAATCTCGGCTACGAAGCCATCGCATCAATGAACGACACTGCACTGGTTATTCCTTACGCGCTGAAAGCCGGACTTGGTGAATATGCGCGCAATCAAATAGTGATCACGCCTGAATTTGGGCCGCGGCTCAGGTTTTCCAAGATCTTCACATCCTTACCGCTTTACAGCGATCAGCCTAAAAAGTTGGGCGTAGCTGAGTTTTGCAATATCTGCACGAAATGTGCGGATGCCTGCCCTGTCAAGGCATTGCCATTTGGCCCCCCTAATGTGTCAACGCAAAGCTCTTCCATCAAAGGGGTCCGGAAATGGACGTCAGATGCAGAAAAGTGTTTTGGGTTCTGGGCCAAAATGGCATCTGATTGCGCCATTTGCATGCGCGTTTGCCCTTTTAATCGCGACTTTTCAAAGTGGCGTCACAAGCTTTGGCTCAAGTTCGCCCTGTCACCTTGCTGCAGGTTTGCGCTGGCTTTGGATCGCCACATAGGCGCACGCGTCAAGCCATCCACTTGGTAGGCGTGCGCAAAGTAAGTCAGGCACTTATTCCTGAGAATGATCGCGAATACGACGCACCATCCACCAGACCAGCAACACAACAGGTAAGGTCACAGCCGCAGTTAACAGACCCTTACTAGTGCCAGTCAGACCGGTGAGCGGATAAAGCAGATAACTGACCAAAGAGACTGCGTAATAGCTGATCGCAACGACAGAAAGCCCCTCAACCGTTTGCTGCAAGCGAAGCTGTAGATCGGCCCTTTTGTTCATGCTCTCCATCAGCTTTTGGTTTTGCGCAGATCGATCAACATCGACGCGCGTTCGTAAAAGATCAGAGGCGCGCATGGCACGTTCTGACATTGTCACAAGACGCGTTTGCGTGGACTTCACAGTACGCATCGCTGGATCAAAACGGCGCATCATAAATTCGGCAAGGGTCTGTCGCCCTTCCCAAGGCATCTCCCGCAGAATCTGGATACGTTGGTTCACAATCGCTTCATACGCGCCCGTAGCGCCGAAACGAAAAGCAGTCTTCGCTTGTAAGCCTTCCAACTCTGTTGA
>JAHEGL010000500.1:0-558 GCA_024645145.1 Planktotalea sp. | reverse complement strand
TCGTCACCTGTAGTTTGCATTTGCTCCATCAGCTGCGTCAGCTCAAGGTCAAGCGGCCCCATACGACCCGATAATTCACGCGATTTCGCAAGGCCCAGCATGGACATGGCTTTGTAGGTTTCAATCTCGAACAGCCGCTGCACAATACGGCCCGTTCGGCCCTGCCCCACGCCCTCCGCAACGAAAATCGCAAACCGCGAGTGACCCGCAGGATCAATATGAAAATCCCCAGCAACAATCGCAGAACTGTCCAATACAGAGCTTGCCGCGAGACTTTCGCGCACGAACCATTCCGACATCTTTTCACGCATAACACCAGTATCGCGCTGCGGTTCGATGCGCAGAAGGCACGATGTAATCCTAAGACCGGGTGCCTCGGAAAGCCAATCTTCCGGGAAAAATTCAAAATCAGAGGAATCAAACGCGCGCTCCCCTAAACCGTCTACAAGCAATGTGAAGGTCACAAACTCCGTGTGTCGTTCCCATTTCAAGCGGTGCTTGCCGAGCTGACCAAAGTAATGCGTTGCGCCCGGTTGCGGATGTGGTGCGCCGTAGCGG